>JAFTAC010000687.1 GCA_017458805.1 Victivallales bacterium
ACCTCATCAAGGAGTGGTCGGACGGCAAGCTGAGCTACTCCGTCAAGGCGCAGTGCAACAAAATCCTCTTCAACGGCTACGACCTGATTCTCTCTGTCGGCCAGATTGTCCCCCACGAAGTCGTTGGCATGGCGAACTACACGAAGAACATCATGGTGGGCGTCGGCGGTTCGGACATGATCAACAAGTCCCACTTCCTGGGGGCCACGGCGGGCCTGGAGAACCTGATGGGCGTCAACGAGACACCTGTCCGCAAGCTCTACAACTACGCCGTCCATACCTACCTGAAGGAGCTGCCGCTGGTCTTCATCATGACAGTCATGCAGAAGAATTTCGCCACCAATAAGATGGAGATGCGCGGACTCTTCATCGGCGATGACGACGCCACCTTCGCGCAGGGCGTGGAACTCTGCCAGAAGGTCAACCTGGATTTGATGGACAAGCCCGTGAAGAAGGTAGTCGTCTATCTTGACCCCGAGGAGTTCAGGAGCACCTGGCTGGGCAACAAGGCCGTTTACCGCACGCGCATGATGATTGCCGACGACGGCGACCTGATTGTGCTCGCCCCTGGTCTCAAGCAGTTCGGCGAAGACCCCACCAACGACAAGCTCATCCGCAAGTACGGCTACAAGGGCACGCCTGCGACGCTGAAGGCAGTCGAGGAGAACGAAGACCTCCGCAATAACCTCGGCGCGGCGGCGCACCTCATCCACGGCTCCAGCGAAGGCCGCTTCAGAATCACCTACTGCCCCGGCCATGATATCGACCACAAGGAGGTGGAGGCGGTCGGTTTCCTCTGCGGCGACTATGACGAGATGAGCAAGCGCTACGACCCCGCCAAGCTCAAGGACGGCTTTAACACGCTGCCTGACGGCGAGGAGATTTTCTACATCAGCAACCCCGCCCTCGGCCTATGGGCTCTTAAATCCAAGTTCTTCAAGGATTGATGACAATGGAAGCAAAGAAATCACTGAAAGTCCTGAACATCGGCAACAGCTTCAGCAACAGCCTGAAGGTCTTCTTCCCCGATGTCGTTGCCTCCGCTGGCTGCGAGCTCCAGCTGGAGGCCGCCAGCCACGGCGGCTGCGAACTCCACCGCCACTGGAAGTACATCACCGATGAGGAGAACGACGGCGTCTATAGCATGTATCAGGACAGGCGCTTCAAGCTGCGCGAAATCCTCGCCCGCGAGCAGTGGGACATCGTCTCCATCCAGCAGGCAAGCCACTACAGTTGGAAGTACGAGACCTACCAGCCCTACGCCAAGAACATCTACGACTACATCAAGCGCTTCGCGCCAGGTGCGGAAGTCGTCATCCAGCAGACCTGGGCCTACCGCGCCGACGACCCGCGCCTCCAAATCCTCGGCCACTGGGGCATCAACCAGACCGAGATGTACGAACGGCTAACGGACGCCTACAAACGCCTCTCCGCCGACCTGGGCGGTCTGCGCATCGTCCCCGTGGGGCTGGCCGTGCAGCTGGCGCGCGCCAAGCAGGAGAAGCCCTTTGAGAACTACCCTGCCTCCCTGCTGAATACCCTGCGCTGGCCTGATTTGCCGCCGCAGGCGGGCTCCCTGGTTGGGGCCGCCTACTGGGCGAAGGACGCCGAGGGCAAGCTCTACATCAGGCGCGACTGCATCCATCTGAACAAGCGCGGCGAATTCCTGCAGGCGTGCGTCTGGTTCGCCAAGCTCTACGGCAGGCCTGTCTCGGAAGTCACCTTCAAGCCTGACATGATTGCCGACGACGACATCGAGTACCTGAAGGGCATCGCCCAGGAAGCAGTTGACAAGGGCATCTGAACCACCCACGGAGGAAACCATTATGTTCATACAAGAGAAGCCTCGGAACACGGAAGTTTTCGACGACTACGACGTGTGCATCTGCGGTGCAGGACCAGCGGGAGTCGCCGCCGCCTTGTCCGCCGCCAGAAACGGCGCAAAGACCTGCTTGCTGGAATCCACAGGCTGCCTGGGCGGCATCTGGACCTCGGGGCTTCTCGCCTGGTTCCTTGACTACAAGCAAAAGGGCGGCATCATGAAGGAGCTGCTCGACAAGCTGGAGGAGCGGGATGCGCGCGGGCGCAACCCCTCTGGCACCTACAACCACGCCGCCGACGTGGAGGAGCTCAAGCTCCTGCTGGAGGACTTGTGCCTTGAGGCAGGCGTCGAAATCCACCTGCATACGCGGGTTGTTGCCGCCGACATGGACGGACGCATCATCCGCCACGCCATCGTGGAAAATCCCTCGGGGCGCCTCGCCTTCGGTGCAAAAACCTTCATCGACTGCACGGGCAACGGCGACTTTGGCGTGCAGGCGGGCAACCGCTTCGACTATGCAGAGCGTGGAACGGGGCGTGTGCAGCCCATGTCATTCACTGGCATACTGACGGGTCTGCATCTCCAGGACATGGAGCCTTTCCTGCGTCCCACCGACCGCGTGATGGAGGTATCTTGGCACGAGCCCAAAATCCGTTTCCGTGCGGTGATGGAGGCAGGCGGATACTCTCCCTCGTATGCCAACCCCACCCTCATGCCTGTGCGTGAAGACCTCTTCCTCATCCAGGCCAACCATGAGTACGGCTTCTGTGGCTTCAAGGAGACCGACGTGACAAAGGCCACCCTTGAAGGCCGCCGCGAGCTGATGAAGATGACACAGGCTCTCCGCAGCCAGGGAGGCATCTGGAAGAACGTGCGCCTCGTGGCGACCCCCGAGCAGATTGGCGTCCGCGAAGGACGGCGCTTGACGGGACGCTACATGATTTCCGACGATGACATCCGCGAAGGCGCGAGCTTCGAGGATGCCGTCTGCCATGTGACCTTTGGCGTCGATGTGCATTCACCATCAAAGGGCGAGGGCAAGGGCGTCGTCCAGCAAAGCTGGCACTCCAAGCCATACGACATTCCGATGCGCTCGCTGCAGGCGGCTGACGTGGATAACCTGCTGATGGCAGGGCGCTGCATCAGCGGCGACTTCCTCGCACACTCCAGCTACCGCGTGACGGGCAACGCCGTCGCCATGGGTGAAGGCGCGGGCTATTTTGCGGCCACGGGGAAAATCCTGCCCCCGCAGAACATCGAACCAGAACCGTAAACCTCTTGGGAGCTTTTATGGACAGCATCTTCCAGAAAAAAGAGATCCGCGTGGCGGTTGTAGGTCGCAATCTTGACGACCTGCTTCCCATGCTGAAGATGTTTCCCTGCAAAATCGTCGAGGAGACCCCTGATTTGGTCATTTCGCACGGCGGCGACGGTGCGCTGCTGGGTGCAGAACGCAAGTACCCTGGCGTACCCAAATGTCCGCTTCGCGACCACCGCGAGAACCCCAAATGCCCCCGCCACTCGGAAATCAGCACGCTTCAGAAGCTCTTCGCAGGGCAGCTCAAGACCGTCATGCTCTCAAAGGTCGTGGCGAAGAAGGCCAGCGGTGAATGCATCAGCGGCATCAATGAAATCCTGCTGGACCGCACCCAGAAAGCCAGTGCCATCCGATACAGGATCTGGGTTGACGGCGAGCTTTTCAAACCGCAGGTCGTCGCCGATTCCCTCGTGATTTCGACGCCCTTCGGCAGCACGGGATACTTCCAGAGCATCTCGCGCGGAAACTTCACCACGGGTCTGGGCCTTGCCTTCAACAACGCCATGGATTTGATGGGCTTCGCCGTCATCGGTGAAAACTCGCAAATCACCGTCGAGCTCCTGCGCGGCCCCGCCGTGATGGGAGCCGACAACGACCCAACTATGATTTCCCTTCAGTCAGGCGATACCTTCACGGTACACGTCGAACACAATACCACCACCCTCTACGGGCTGGACATCTTCCGCTGCATAGACTGCTATGACCTGCGCAAAAACGGTGTGCGCCCGTAACCTGGCGCCAAAGCCATCGCAAAGGCGCAACAATAACACTTTAAGTATTAAATCAAGGATAATTATCAATGAATGAACTGACCAGTGGCCTTCTCGTTTTCGTACTCTCCTACCTCTGCGGCAGCCTGCCCAGCGGTTATATCATTGGCAAGTTCAATGGCATTGACATACGGCAGTACGGCAGCCACAACATCGGGGCCACCAATGTGCGGCGCGTTCTCGGACGGGACTGGAGCCTGATTTGCTTCACGCTGGACTTCCTCAAGGGGCTGCTCCCTGTAATCTTCATCGGGCACTCATTGGGTGGCCAGTGGCCTATCGGTTACAGTTGGGGCGGCATCATCGCCGCCATTGCCGCCGTTCTCGGGCATATCTTCCCGATTTGGCTCAAATTCAAGGGCGGCAAGGGGGTGGCCACGAGCCTGGGCGTCGTCGCTGGCATCGCATTCGTGCCCGTCCTGATTGGCGGACTTGCATGGCTCATCGTCTTCCACTTCAGCAGAATGGTCTCGCTGGCAAGCATGGTGGCGGTGTCGGTCATTGCGCTTGTTGCGCTGGTGATGCAGTTCACCAGTGGCTCCATCGGCTGGCCAGGCGTCATTTTGCTTGCCATCATCGCCGCCCTGGTCATCATCCGCCACAAGGACAACATCAAGCGCATACATGATGGAACAGAGTCCAAGTTCGAGAAGAAATCCAACGACACCCCCGAGGCCAAGGGAGCCAAATGAGAGGCATCATCTCACTCCTTTTCCTGGCTCTGCTCATCAGGGCCGCCGATTTGCCCGCTGGCGTGAAGAAGATGCCAGATGGCACGCTGCTTGTTGCGGGCATCACCATACGCCCTGAGGCAAAAGAGCTGGCCTTCCCCGCGGAGTTCAACTTGGAGTCTGGGGCATTGGAGGTCATCATCGCCCAGCCGCACGGACGCGTCCACGAGGCGTTGCTGGTCACGAAAATCTCCGCCCTCCAGATTCAGGCGATGCTCTATGCCATCGGCGCCAAAAACGGCGCCAGGCTGCCTGACCAGGCCACGCCTCAAGGCACACTCGTCGATATCTTCATCGAATGGAAGGATGAAAAGGGCGTTCTCCAGCGCAAGCCCGTGGAAAACTGGATGCTGGACAGGCGCACGGAAAAGCCCGCTGTTCCCCAGGGGTGGGCCTTCGTCGGCTCCGTCGTCAAGGAGGGTCGCTTCCTGGCCGACACCGAGGGCAACATCGTCCTGAACTACTCCGTCGGCTCCACCATCCTCGACCTTCCCGACAAGGAGAGTCTGGAGGACGACACCCTCCACACCGTCAACCCCGACCTCAAGCAACCTGAGGACATCACCGTCGTCTTTAAACCTAGATTCTAGAAGCTCTGAGGAACTCTTGAAGCTAAACCAACTCCTTTTGAGAAAAACAATGAGCAAAAGCTTTCTTCTCATTCTGGCAATGATGCTTGCCTTGAACGCATGCGTGTCGCAACAAGCCACACAACAAGCCACGCAAAAAGCTGCGGAGAATCCCGCGCAAAACGCTGTGGAAAAACCAGCGCAAAACGCCGCGCAGAATCCCGTGCCAATAGTTTCCCCTGCACCAAAGGCTTCGGCGGTTGGCTACCAGCCGCCTCGCCTGAGCGATGCAGATTCGTGGACGATGGTGGTCATCCCCGACGTGCAGGCCTACGTGGAGCGCCCCTGCAACCACGGCATCGTGGATATCATGCACACGTGGATTCTCGACAACCTGGACGAACTCCGCATCCAGCAGGTGCTCTACACGGGGGATCTAGTCTATCGCAACGACCAGAAGGACCTCACGCCGAACCGCCATTCGCTGCTTGGCAAGGAGCAGTGGAAGGCCTTTTCACGGCTGATGGAGCGCATGGACGGCCGTGTGCCGTACATCCTCTGCACGGGCAACCACGACTACGGGCATCTCTCCTCTGAAGACCGCCGCACCTGGTTCAACGAGTTCTTCCCAACCGACCGCAACCCTCAGACGCGCAAGCACCTGGTGGCGTGCGCCTACAACTCGTTCGATGTCACGTCGCTGGAGGCCTCAGCCTACGAGTTCACCGCACCCGCGCCCGACAACCGCAAGTTCCTCTTCATCACCCTGCCGTTTGCTCCAACCAACAACGATCTGGCGTGGGCGAAAGGGATAGCTGACCAACCCCGCTTTGCGGAGCACATTGGCGTCGTGCTGACCCACTCCTACCTCTCCCGCACAGGCGAGAGACTGGAAACCGAAAAATACCAGCTGAACCAGGAGGGCGGCAACGCAGGCGAGGCGATTTTCCAGAAGCTGGTCTATCCCGCCAAGAACATCCGCCTCGTGGTCTGCGGGCACATCGCCAAACCCGACAAGTGGGATGGTGGCGTGGTCTTTTCCATGGCAACAAACTCCTCAGGCAAAAGCGTCGCCCAGATGGCTTTCAACACGCAGGCCATCGGCGGCGGTTTCCACGGCAGCGGCGGCGACGGCTGGCTGAGGCTTCTGGAATTCCTGCCCGACCGCAAGACCGTCAAAGCCACAACATTCTCTCCGCTCTTCGGCATCTCGCCCTCCACGCGCCATCTCGCCTGGAAGCACGACAGGCTCTGCGAGTTCACCTTCA
>JAFTAC010000688.1 GCA_017458805.1 Victivallales bacterium
CAGCGGCGGTGGTCGTTGCGCCCCGTGGCGCAGGTGACGTCGAAGACGTAAATGTCGGGGTTGATGACGAGAACGATATTGTCGAAATAGACGCTGACCTCCTTGCCTGGCACGGCATAGATGCACTCTGGCAGCTGGAGCTTCACTTTGTTGGAAGTGGCCGTAGTAACTGGTTGTGTGGCAGTGGCAATGGCAATAACGGCACCGCCTTTAGGCTGTGCCTCTTGGGCATTAACGAACGAGAGGCAAACTAGAGAACAGACAAAAAAAATAAAGTTTTTCATTGTAGCAACCTTTGGTTTGAAGTGAAAGATTACAAGTAATACTATCGTTTCTTTGGGGCAATTTACAAGTTGGAAACTAAATAATTAATTGTGAGTTGTAAACTATGGTATCTGCATCGAGGTGACAGAATATCTCTGTTATCATATTTTTACTGATTTGGAAATGCGTAATACTTTCTTCAATAAGTTTTTTTAGCAATCTTATTTGAAAAATCTTTGAGCATCATTTATATTAGTCAAAAAAGCAATTATAGATAATTTTGAGCAAATCAAAAAGGAATAATTAATGGGATTAAAAGATACGGCAGCAAAAAACTTCTTTGGTCGTGTGGAGGTTTTGGCAGACATCTTGAACTATGCTTTGTACTCAGAGGCACAGGTGATTCAGCCAGGCCAACTAAGCGACCGAAGTGGCGAAGACTATAGAATCCTGCAGAATGAGGATGGCTCATTTAAAAGCGACAACCGCTTTCGGGACAAGCTGGTTGAGCTTGACACGGGCAAGGAGAAGATTATGGTTGCCATGGAGTTTCAGACCCGCAATGACGGCAAGATGGTCATGCGAGATATGGACTACGACTCACGGCGTTACAGGACGATGTTGGCTTCTGGGGAGGGACTGATACGCATCATCAACATCGTGATCAGCTTTGACAAAAGTCGCAGCACATGTCCAACTAGCCTTAAAGAGATGATGGTTAACCAAAAGAGTGAGATGGACGAACACTTCTTCAACTATGGTTTCATAGGCTTGAATATTTATGACATGGCGGAAAAAAGCGATATGTTCTCTTGCGAGGATTTGAAAAAGGTACTATATTTATTTAAGTGCGAAAGGGAAAAACGGCATTTCATGGCGGACATTGAGAGCGGAAGGCTTCTCAAGAACATGAGCCGTGATGCGGTGATTTTATGCGCCGTCTTCCTTGGGCTTAAAGTGAAGATTGACGATAAATTAGAGGAGGTTGACATGTGCAAGGAAGTTAGAGATTACACAAGAAAGTGCATTAACGAAGGCAAAAGACTTGGCCGTGAGGAAGGCAAGGTTCTTGGGCGTGAGGAAGGCGAGAGGATTGGGCAGGAAAACGCCTTGAGAAGTTATGTTGAAAGGCTTTTCAACATGAAAAAAAGTGTCCTTGAGATTTGCCGCCTGACGGGTGCTTCGAGGAAAAAAGTTCGAGAGATTACCCTCTCTTTGCAAGCGCAAGCGTGATTTGTCTTTCATTGGCGATTGCAAGACATTGTCTTTTTTTTGAAATTATCTCTAAGCACAGGAGAATGGTAATGAACTTTGCACTTCCAAAAATTGGCAAGGTAACGTCCGTGCAGTCGCGTGCGGTGAAAAGCTCGCATTTTGGCGTCGGTTTCGAGAAGCTGGACAGGAATGTCTTTGACCCTGAGAAGGCGTATGACAAGGTTGCTGCGTTGGGCGTGAAGAAGATACGCTTGCAGTCGGGCTGGTTGCGCACGGAGACAGAAAAGGGCTGCTATCACTTTGAATGGCTGGATTCCATCGTGGATAATCTGGTTTCCCGTGGGCTGGAGCCATGGATATGCCTTTGCTATGGGAATCCCCTCTATACACAGGAGGCGCAGACGAGCTTCGGTGCAGTCGGCTATGGCCCCATGCGCACACAAGAGGAGCGGGATGCTTGGTGCAACTATGTGAAAGCCTGCGTGAAACGCTATGCAGACCGCGTGGAGTGGTTTGAAATCTGGAACGAGCCCGAATGGTGCTGGCGTCCAGTCGTCAGTGGCAAGGAGTATGGTGAGTTTTCGATTTTGACCGCGAAGGCCATTCGCGAGGTCGCGCCAACGGCGAAAATCATGGGGGCCTGTATCTGTGGGTTCTATCCCGACTGGATGCATGACTGCTTTGAGACGGGATGCCTGGATTTCTACGACGCCGTCACCTACCACTGCTACTATCCGGACGACGACTGGGTGGCTGGCCAGGTGCGTTTCCTCAAGGCCACCATTCACCAGTATCGTCCAGGGCTGCCCATTATTCAGGGCGAGACGGGGTGCCAGTCCCGCGAAGGTGGTGCGGGTGCCATGAAAAAGCTGGCCTGGAGCGAGGATAAGCAGGCTCGCTACCTCGCCCGATCCGCCTTCCTGCATCTCAGTCTTGGGGTGCTTTTCACCAGCTATTTTTCCAGCCTCGACATGATAGAGGCGCTTCACGGCACGGTCGGCAATGTCGCCACCTATCTTGACTACGGCTATTTTGGCCTGCTGCGGGCTGACTTTGATGAAAACGGACGCGCCTCTGGCGAATACACGCCGAAGCCCTCCTATTACACCTATCAGACCATAGCCTCCGTCTTCCGCGATTCCCCTGAAATCTGCGACCTTCCTATCAAAAGCACTGATAAACACCAGCAGCCGAACGAGCGGCTCTGTCTCATTGACGAGGACCGCATTTACATGCAGAAAACCATTGGCTTCCGCCGCAAGGACGGTTCCTGCGCCCTTGTCTATTGGCATCCATCCCACTTGATGCGTGAAACTTACGAATCTTCTCTCAGCCTTGAAACCTATCTGCCAGGCAAGGCTCGCATCGTCGATCTTCTCACCGGCGACGTCTATGACATCCCTGACGAGCGCATAGAGGTTTATAACAGTGCGCGACTCTTCCGAAGCATTCCCCTTGCTGACTACCCCATTGCCTTGACTTTCGGCGATTTCTTCCCCTTTGACGCAAATAAGGAGTAGGGATAATAGCCCTAATTATCTCTAGTAATAATTCAGAAGGAGGACACACTGGCATGATTTGCCAGTTTTTCTGCGCCTTGCCGTTTCGTTATGCTACGCGGCACGGCGCAAAGGAACTTGGTGTATCTCATACCCGTGGGTTTCACACGTGCCAGAGGCACTCGCTTCACCAACGGCTATGTTCTTGCTTACCCTTATGAACACTAATCACTAATCACTAATCACTAACCACTCTCTTCTTGAACAGGAGCCAGAGAAAGAACGGTGCGCCTAGGAGGGCAGTGATGATGCCGACGGGCATTTCGGATGGGGCGATGATGGTGCGTCCAAAGGTGTCGCAGAGGACGAGGAAGGCGCCGCCGAAGAGCAGGGAGGCGGGCAGGAGCAGGCGGTGTGGGGCGCCGACAAGGCGTCGGCAGATGTGCGGGCAGACCATGCCTACAAAGCCTATGGGCCCACAGAAGGCTACTACGGAGCCGACCATTAGGGAGACCGCCATGAACACGACGAGAAAACAGCGGCGGATGTTGACGCCGCGCGTGGCGGCGAACTCATCGCCCACCGACAGGGTGTCCAGTTCACGATGGTGCAGGAAAAGGACGATGGCGGAGACCAGGCAGAAGGGGAGCATGGCGCAGAGTTCGCGATAGCCCGTGATGGCGAGGTTTCCGACCATCCAGCGGACGGCTCTGAACAAATCCGCTTCTCTGCCAATGTACTGCATGAACATGATGAGGCTGGAGAAGAGGAAACTGACCGCCACGCCTGCCAGCAGGGTGGTTTCCGTGGTGCGCCGCCCTCGGAAGCGGCTGATGGAGAAGACCAGCAGAGCTGAGAGCAGGGCACCCGCGAATGCGAAGAGGCTTAGGGAACTCTGGCTGACGAAGGTCATTGCCAGTCCCAGGCGCACCGCTATGGCAACACCCAGGGAGGCTCCACCCGAGACCCCCAGCGTATAGGGGGTGGCGAGGTTGTTGCGGAAGAGGGTTTGGAAGCAGGCCCCGCCCAGAGAGAGCGAGGCCCCCGCCAGAAATGCCGTCAGCACCCGTGGAACCCGTAGTTTCCAGAAGATGCCATAGCCTGTGGAACCGCTCTCCATGACATCTGCCAGCTTGAGCAGGCTGGACGAACCGAAAAACGGTGCCACTGCAAGCACCAGCAAGGCTGTTGCCAGCAGGATGGCTATGCGGAAGGCGGGCTTCATCTCTTTATTGGGTTATGATTCTGATGGTAGAGGTGCTTTCTTAACCACAGATAACACAGATAACACAGATGCGGTCACCCGCGTGAACGCGGCTGACCGCGATTGTTTTTATGCATAACAAAATTACCGCGAACTGCCGCGCCATGGCGCGGCAGTTCG
>JAFTAC010000689.1 GCA_017458805.1 Victivallales bacterium
CGGTTGATGGGGAGCATATTGGGCAGGTGCTTGGCCAGTGTGTCTAGAGTGATGCCTGCAATGAGGGATGCAGAAAGTCCCCCTAGGAAGCCAGAGAAGGTGGAGATGAGGATGGTGGCGTTGACTTGTTCGCGCACGGGGATGGTTTGCAGGAAGTAGTGGGTGATGGCGTTGCTTTGCGCCATGTTGGCGGCTCCAATTATGAAAAATATTGGTGCGATGAAAAGGAAATGGGGCTTCATCGGGGCCATCAGCCAGGCCCCTGCCAGGCAGAGGATGAGGCAGTAGAGGGTGATGAGCATGCGCCTGGGACCAAGCTGTTTGGTGAGCGTGACGCTGAACTTGGCGGAAAGGACGGAGCCGACTAGTTGGACGATGGAGTAGAGTAGGGCGCTTTTGTCCGAGAGGCCATAGCCGCGTTTGACGGTGAGCATGGAGATGGGGAAGATCATGCTGATGCAGAGGTTCATTGTCATGCCCGAGAGAATCTGCTGGCGGACGTTGCGGTTTCTGATGGCGTCGCGAATGCCCGCAATGAAGGGGCCCGAGGCGGCCTTCTTGAGTTCATCGGTTTCGCAGATGTTTTTGATGAAGTAACTGGAGGCAAAGCCAAGGACGGAACCCGCAATGATGATGGCGATGAGGGGGGCGATGCCGTCGTGGAAATGGAGGAGCAGGCTGATGGCAAGCAGGGCGAACAGGCTGCTGCCATAGAAGAAGACTGAATTGAGTGCCAGGAAGGTGGAGCGTTCGCTGGGCGTGGTGACGTTGCCCACCAGCGGCTGCGTCAGGACGATGCCCGCTGCACGGAAGCCGTAGAAGAGGAAGGCTCCCGAGAGCAGGACGGTCATGGCCAGCGTCGGGTGTCCGCAGTGGTACCAGAACGCCGAGGATGCGACAAAGAGGGCTGTGAAGTTGCGCGCAACCCAGAAGACCGCCTGGCTGCTGGCGGCACCGATGCGGGCTGCGAGAAACTTGCCGAGCGGCAGGATGGCGTAGCCGTAGAAAAGCATGGCGCCAAGGGTTGAAACAACACTGTCGCGGCAGTTCAGTTTGAGGGCAAGGAGGATGATGATAGTCTCCCCAAGGCACATGTAGGAGGCGCCGTTCAACAAATTGTAGAGGTAGAAAAACTTTTGCGAGCGGCGGCGGAGTTTTTCAGTGAATGGACCTTGGATGATCATGGAGTTGCGGTGCGGCGTGAGAGAAGAAAGCAGAGCGCGAGGAGGGAGCAGAGAAGGCCAGCCAGCGTGAAGAGCTTGACGGTCTTCGTGGAGTTGCGCTGGCGGATGGCCTCGTTGCGGACCTCCGCATCGATGCGCCTGTATTTGTAGTTGGTCTTGCTGATTTCGTTGGACTTGTAGTTCTTGAGCCAGGGCTGCGTGAGGCTGAAGCTCTTTGGGTGGTAGTCCCACACACATGGGGCGTCCTGCTGGAGCAGGCTGTTGGCCTGCTGGATGAGGGCGATTCGTTCGGGGGAGTCCTGCATGGATTCCAGCTGCTTGAAGAGGGCGTCGAACTCAGGGTTCATGTAGTTGGTGTAGTTTGCGCCACGTCCTTTGTTGGGTGCGTGTGCGTTTGGGCCATAGAAGCAGAAAAGGAAGTTTTCGGCGTCGGGGTAGTCGGCGACCCACCCTTTGCGGATGAACTGCCAGTTGCCATTGGCGACCTTGTCACGGAAGCGGTTGAGGTCGGTGCCGTTGTCGATGAGTTCGATGCCCAGCAGTTCCAGCTTGCCTTTGAGCCAGAGGAACTGCGACTTGAAGCCCGCGTTTCCTGCGGAGGAGTTGTCATAGGAGAGGGTGAGGCGTTTGCCGTCGGGCCCGATGCCGCCAGGGTAGCCAGCTTCGGCCATTAGGCGGATGGCGTGGTCGATGGGAAGCCTTTTCGCATGGTCCTCCTGCCAGGCGAAGAGGGTGGTGTTGTAGGTTTTCTGTGTGACGGCGCCGCCAGCGATATCAGGTGGCAGAAAACTCTGAGCCTCTGTGCCGCAGCCATTTGTGAAGATGTCGATGTACTCTTTGGGATTGATGGCGATGGAGATGGCCTGGCGAAGCTTGCGTGCGGAGTCTGTGAATCCGCCATAGTTTTTGTCCAGCATGTTGAATCCATAGTAGTAGGAGACGAGGCGGACGGAGGAGTGCATGTGGATGCCCTTCTGCTGCATCTCCTGCGAGAGGTCGAGGCTGCCGTTGCCGCCGAGGTCGGTGATGGTTTCCAGCATGTCGGCGGGCATCTCCATCATGTCGTAGTAGCCCAGGTTGAACTTGATCCAGCCAGGGATGCTTTCACGTTCGAAGAAGAAGAGGATTTCATCGATGAACGGGCACTGCTTTCCTGCGTCCTCCAACAGGCCCTTCTTGCTGTCGTCTGGTTCGCCTTCCGTTGGGTAGAGGTCTTCGCGGTGGTTGAGGTTTCGCTTCAGGAGCATCTTGTTGTCCTGCTCGTAAAGGGCCATGCGGTAGGCGCCTGTGCCGACGGGGTAGTGGTTCATGGTCAGCCCCATGTCGGCGATGCGTTTGTCGCCGTAGAATGCGAGAGCCTCCCAGGGAATGGGTGAAAAGAAGTGCATGGCCATCCAGTAGAGGAGCTGGGGGTACTTGCGGGTGAGGATGAGCTTGAAGGTGTAGTCGTCCACCAACTCGATGCCAGCGAGTGGAATGTTGCGGAAGTCCTCCTCTGGCTGTTTGGAGATGGCGTCGCTGCACTCCTGCATCCCAAGGATGAAGGACTTGAAGGTGGAGTAGATGGGGGAGGCGAGCTGTGTGGAGCAGAGGCGAGTCAGTGCGACCTTGAAGTCCTCCGCGACCATCTCGCGTGAGCCCTGCAGCGGGAAGTCGTCAGGGGATGCGTAGCGGGGGAAGTGCCGCTCGGGGTAGTCAAAGTAGGGGTGCTTGCCCGCTTCGTCGAGGGCAAAGCATGGATGGGGCTGGTACTGCACGCCCTTTTTCAAGTGGATGGTGTATTCGACACGAGCAATCTGGTTTTCAGGCGCATTGTCGGGCAGTGGATTGTGATTGCTGTCGAAATAGGCTGGCGTGGGGATGCTCTCCGCCAGCATGGGCTCCAGTTGGTAGGGGCGTTTGAGGTAGTGGTATCCAAATGGCATCTCGACGATGTTGTCGAGGATGGCGCCCTCGTGCTCGTAGTAGGCGGTGGCGGGGTCCAGGGTCTTGACGGAGATGCGGACTGGCGTGAAGAGGCAGTTGCGCCCCGCCAGCTCCTTGGGCCACGGGTTGTTGCTGGATATGCAAAGAAAGAGCCCCAGAACGCAAAACAGAAGTGTTGCCAGGATGGCGAAAGCCAGCGGGGTCTTGCGATTTCTGGGGCTGGGGGGCATCTTACTGTTTCTCCGCCAGGGCCTTCAAGTCCTTTTCACGGATGGCCTTGCGGTTGATTTTTCCAGATGTGCTCTTGGGGAGGGC
>JAFTAC010000690.1 GCA_017458805.1 Victivallales bacterium
AGTATCTTTTAGTTGATGAATACTGGATTTGAGAAATTTTCACAACGGTCAAAAAATACTAAACACTGACTTTTTAGCGATTTTTCACCCATAAAAAACTATAACCCCAGTATCCATCTATCGGGTTACTAAACAGGCTCTGAAGGAGGACCCGGAGAGCGCGATACTCGCGCTGGGACAGACCAAGAACAAGGACGCGGCCTGCGCCAGGACCCTCATGTTCGAGCAGGTCACGGTGGAGGTCCCCGGCTGGCTGGACGAGGACGGGGAACAGGTCACAACCACCGTCATCGAGCTCTGCGAGAAGGAGCAGGACGACGGGGAAGAACGCCAGGACCGGGACGACGCGAACCTCTCCGACAACGAGAGGCTGGCGGCGGACAAGTTGCTCTTCATGCCGAACGCCCTAACCTACCTCTTCTGCGGCAACGTCTCCGCTGAATATAGCATCACCACCACATCGGCGCTCTACAACCCGAAGACGGGTGACTGGGCGTGGGAGATTATTGATGCGCTGGGGCTGAAGCGCAGCCTCTTCCCCGCCATCGTACCCTCGGGCACGGTGGTCGGTACGGTCTCCGAGCAGCTTCAGGAGGAGCTGAAATGCGGCCCGCTGCCCGTCATTCTCATCGGCTCCCATGACACTGCTTCCGCCGTGGCGGCGGTTCCCGTCCAGAAGGGTACGAACTGGGCGTACTTGAGCAGCGGCACCTGGAGCCTCATCGGCCTGGAGTTGGACAAGCCCCTCATCACCGCTGAAAGCGGCGAGGCCAACTACACCAACGAAGGCGGCGTAGGCGGCAAGATCCGCTTCCTGAAGAACATCATGGGTCTGTGGCTTATCCAGGAGTGCAGAAACGAATGGATTCGGCAGGGCACCGAGTACAGCTGGGGTGACCTCGTCAAGCTGGCGCAGGCGGCCGAGCCCTTCTTCGCCTTCATTGACCCCAACGATGCATCCTTTGTCACGCCTGGAAACATGCCGAAGCGCATCGCGGAATTCTGCCGCAAGAGTGGTCAGAAGGTGCCCGAGACGCCTGGGCAGATTATCCGCATCGCGCTGGAATCCCTTGCCATGCGCTACAAGATGTCCGTCGATGACCTGGAGGTCATCACGGGGAATAAAATCGACGTGTTGCACATTGTCGGTGGCGGCTGCAAGAACGACCTGCTCAACCAGTTCACGGCAAACGCCACGGGACGCTAGATCCTCACGGGGCCTGTCGAGGCTACGGCGCTTGGCAACATCGCCGTGCAGGCCATCGCGACTGGCGACATCGCTGACCTCGACCAGGCGCGCTCCATCATTGCCGACAGCACCGAGATGGGGGCTTTCCTCCCGCAGGAGACCGCTTCCTGGGCACAGGCCTTTGACAGCTTCAAGAAATATCTTCAGACAAAATAGACTATGCTTCTTTATACCACATCCTACGGGCGCGCAGGTCTTCTGGGCAACCCATCCGATGGTTATTTCGGCAAGACCATCTCTCTGGCCATGGCCGAGTTCCCCGCGCAGATCACCATCTACGAAAGCCCTGAAATCCACCTGGTGCCCAACATTGAGGACAACGGGGACTTCGACAGCCTGGAGCAGATGGTCAATGAAATCGACCGCTTCGGCTACTATGGCGGCGTGCGCCTCGTGAAGGCCACCTGCCGCCAGTTCTTCAAGTACTGCCAGGCGCATGACATCGTCCTGCCGAAGCGCAACTTCACCCTCCGCTACAAGACGACCGTCCCGCAGCTGGTGGGGCTTGGTGGCTCCAGCGCCATCTGCACCGCGACACTCAAGGCGCTCATGCGCTTCTACGAAGTCACGGAAATCCCACAACCCCTCACGCCCACCCTCTGCTGGCGTGCGGAAACGGACCTCGGCATCAACTGCGGTCTCCAGGACCGCGTCATCCAGATGTACAGTGGCCTGATGTACATGGACTTCGACGAGGACTACTTCAAGCAGCACGACCACGGCATCTACGAACGGCTCGACCCTGCGCTCCTGCCCCCCATCTACATGGCATACGATCCCAACAGGGCCGAGTTCTCAGGCATCTATCACCATAAGCTGCGCGTCCTCTA
>JAFTAC010000691.1 GCA_017458805.1 Victivallales bacterium
GCAATTACCTCGATACTGAAGAATGACGTTTTTTTGTGGGATACTTGAAAAAAAAGGCCTTTGTGATTTGCTAATGGCAAAATACATGTTATATTAGTATCGTTTCCAATACGGAACCATGTCTGGGTGGTGGAATTGGCAGACACGCTAGCTTGAGGTGCTAGTGGAGCAATCCGTGGGGGTTCAAGTCCCCCCCCAGATACCATGGTAGGATACCGAAGTGGCCAACCGGGGCAGACTGTAAATCTGCTAGCTATGCTTTCCTTGGTTCGAATCCAAGTCCTACCACCATTTTGATAATCAAGCACTTATGATTTTTTCAATCATGAGTGCTTTTTTCTTGTCTTGATTCGCGTTTTTTTGTAACTAAGGACCAGTGAAAGGTAAGCAGGAATGAATTACTGTCATGAGATTCCAGCGGTCATCCCTTGGTGGACGTTGAATGGACGTTTGACGGAGGAAAACGCCATAGCTCAATTGGACGAGTTCCTTGAAAGAGGCATCCGAGAGTTTTTCATCTACCCCAATTTCGGGCTTGAATCACCAGATTATCTGACCGAGGAGTGGTTTTCGTTTGTGGGGGTCTTGCTAAGGGAATGCGCGAAACGCGGAATGGCCCTGTGGATTTACGATGAGTTGAACTGGCCGAGCGGCAGTGCTGGTGGCCGCTTGTGCAGGGATTTCCCGCAGTACAAAATGCGCTCCTTGCGTAGCCAACGTCTAGTTCTGCAGCCAGGCGAGCGGTGGTGTCCAGATAGAAGCAAGGAATATGTGTGGGCGGGGGGCTTCATGCCTGGTGAACCGTGTCCGTGCGAAATCAGCACACGACAGGAGTTCGTCAATACGGGCGTGGCGCCGCTTCAGTTGCTTGCCATTGACAAGCATCTGGTGGATGACCAGTTTCTCTGTTCGATGGGAACGAACGGCACATGGAACGAACCAGGCATATTGGATGCCCTGAACCCAGAGGCCGTGCGCACTTGGATGTCCCTTGCTTACTATCCATTTGCGGAACATTTCCCAGAGGCGATGGGCAAGACCATACGAGGCTTCTTCTTTGACGAGCCAACGATGATTTCTCCCTTCCACACGAGTGACGTGCCCTGGACGCCTGGCCTTGAGGAGCTCTTCAAGGAGCAGTATGGCTATGAGTGCCGTCCATGCCTGTGGGCACTTTTCACGCAGGCGGCTGGCATGGAGCAGTTCCGCTATGACTTTTGGCATCTGGTGGCGCGTCGTTTTGCCTCCGCTTTTACAGGACAGCTTTCTGCATGGTGCCAGGCGCATGGCGTGATTCTGTCGGGGCACTGCTGGCCAGAAGAACCGTCGTGCCAGCGGCTGATGACGACTGCGACAGGGGACACCTTCTATTTGCAACGCCATTTGCAGCTGCCAGGCACGGACTTTCTCTACTGCGAAAACAACTACGTGGATGCCGCGGGGATGTGCCCTCGCACACCTGGCTGGGCGCGCAATCTGATTTATGCAGCCAAGCTTCCATCATCGAGTGCACGCTATACAAATGCGCAGCACACGATTTGTGAAACTTCGGGAGTTTGTGCACTGGGGGATAAATGGTCGTCGTTCGCCGCGCAGAAGCGTCCGTATGATTTTCTGTATGCCATGGGCATTAGTGTGATGAACCCTGCGAGACCATACGACATGACAGATGTGCGGAAGCACCTCTGTGCGTTGGATGTAGCGCAGCCATACTGGCGGCACTACAGGCTATTGACCGCCTATATGGAGCGGCTTCACCAATTCAACGGCAAGGGGCGCACGGATACTACTATCGCTGTGCTAAGCCCGCTGTCCACTCGCTTTGCCTTCTCGGATATAGCGGCGGACACCTCCATACGCCAGGAGAAGACGCCGTTGCCGCCTGTCGGCGACTGTGCAGAGGCGATGCTTTCCACGCTGGATACCTTGGTGCGCACACATCTTGACTTCGAACTGCTCTTTGAGGATGTCGTACTGGATAGTGCCATCTCCCCAGACGGCGAGCTGTTGGCCCCCAACAGCCGCTTCAAGGTTGTTATTCTCCCCCAGTGCTATGCGCTGGATGATGCCGTGTGGGCAAAGTTGGATGAGTTCGCGAGGGCTGGCGGGCACATCGTCGCCATTGGTGATCCTCCAACGCTGCCTTTGATGCACGACCCGAAGCCACTTGCTGTAAAAACATTGCCACTGATTCAGCTTCATCATGGAGAGAAAGGTTTTTCTGGGCGGCTGGAGGAACTTTTGCGCAAACTGGCGGCGCCTGACTACGCAATAAGCGGTCTTCACAATGATGAGATTTTGGCGCATGTACGCAGGGACGGCGACTGGCAGGGTATTTTCCTTGTGAACGCAACGCCAGGTGCGAAGCACTTTTCACTTGTAGGCTGCCTGGCGGAACGTCTTTGCACGCTGGGTGATTTGCAGAGCGGCAGAGAATACAGATGGCACAAGGGGCAGGAGATTACTCTGCGGGAAACACAGTCATGCCTGTTGACGACGGACTCATCCAGTGGAGAGGCCCCACTTTGTGAGACAACGGAACCGACAACCCTTCAGGAGCTGCCACACAACGGCTGGCGCATTCAGGGGAGTGTTCGCAACTGTATGCGGATGAAGCTTGAAGTGATGTATGATGGCGAGTTTGTATCCATAGCCGACAATGGGGCAACGCCTTTTGATTTGGATCCTGACATCATGGAGAAGATGGCCATCCGCGCCAGCTTCGACATCGCAGGAAGCGTGCCAAAGGATTTGCGGATCTGGCTGGACAACGATAGTTTCTCCGAATTATGTGTCAACGGCACACCTGTAAATGTCCGGCGGTATGAAAAGCTTATTGACCCCAGAAATGTTGCTGTACCTATTGCGCCCTATTGCCGTAAGGGGGGCAACGTTGTGACGCTGACTATGAAATTGTCGAAATGGATGAAACGCTGCTATGGCATGAGGATTCATTTCACACCTCTGTTGAAGGGGTTGACACCGCCTTTGCTGATGGGTGAATTCATAGTCGGGCAGGACGACTACCAGATTGCTCCGCTTCCTAAAGACCTCTCCTGTGGAGCGCTTGAGGCTCAGGGGTTTCCGCAGTTCTGCGACGAGCTGTCGGTCTGCCAGTTCTTTGATGTTGGTATTCCTGTTGCAAAGGCGGTCTTGACCATGTCTGAATCTCCTTTGCCCATCGAGACCACGCTGAATGGAACGCTTCTTGGAGTGCGCATCTGGCAGAATGGAAGCCTGCCGATACCCGAAGGGCTTCTAAAAGAGCGGGACAACAGCCTTGTGCTTAAACTGTGCGGAGATGTGTGGAACGCGCTGGAACGACGCTGGCTGGGTATGCCTGTGATGCATGTGCCGTTTTTACTGCCAACTGTGAGAATCGTCAAAGGGTATTCGGAGTTTTAAGGAGATGAACCATGCTTGACAAATCGCTGCCATATCAGGGCTTCATTATGAAATTGCGCCGCGCGAAGCTCCAGGAGATAACAGTTCCTGATATTCCGCAGGGGTATCATTATCGTCTTTACATGCCTAGTGACGACATCCATTGGGCTCGTTTGGAGCATAGAGTTGCGGAGTTTTCGTCATACGATAAAGCACTTGACTATTTTAGGCACGATTATGCGCTGCCGTTTGAAGACGAGCTTCAACGGCGATGCGTCTTCATCTGCACAGATGACGATGTGCCCGTGGCCACTGCAAACGCCTGGTTTATGGAGAGTTCTCTTGGTCATAATGCATGGTTGCAGTGGATTTCCACAGACCCTGCGCATCAGGGCAGGGGACTGGGCAGGGCCGTGATTGCAAAGGCTCTGAGCCTTTTCCTCACAGTGGGCCCCGCAACAGACATCTACCTTCATACGCAGACCTGGAGCCACAAGGCCATCTACCTCTACCATAAACTCGGCTTCCAGTTCTCCCTGATGGACAACATCAAAGTTGCCTGGCACTTGCCACCTGGTTATCGTGTTATGACCAATTCGCCGCTGGAAGCCCTGGAGGTCCTCAAAGCGGTCTATTCACCAACCCTGCTCCAGGAGCTCCGCGAACAGGCAGAACCAGCAACCGACGAGGAACGCACCGAGCACGAGATTCTTCTACCATTCCCTTCTTGGTACACGCCATAGCCGAATGTCTGCTCTTTGCGTGTGCTGCTTGATGCTTTTTTGGGGGAGGAGAACAAGCCGCTGGCTTTTCCACGCCTCACAACGCATAAAAACAATACGCTCTGTTCCCCATGAGGGTAGGTTTCAAAAGCCGCGGAGCGGCTCAATCGCCCCAGCGGGGCGAAACATAGGATAGCCCCTGGTGAGTGCCCGCAGGGCGCGAACAAGGGGTAGGTGATTTTCCACGGCATCGCTCCCTGGAAGGGCGCAACTATTTCTCCTCCAATGTATTTGGCAGGCAC
>JAFTAC010000692.1 GCA_017458805.1 Victivallales bacterium
AGGCAAAGACACCGACAGTCAGGCACCTTTACACCAGCCGTGACGAGGACAGCTACCAGCGTCTGGAAAAGATGTTCCTTACCGCTGACAAGGGCATACAGGCTGGCATCTTCCTTCCCAATGAAGGGAGCTTTGCGTGCGCAGACTGCCCCTTTGCGGACAGATGCGCTGGATGGCACTGCCAGCCGATTGAAAACACAGAGCCAAAGGAGGTGGCGTAGATGATTGAACTGATTACCGCAATCGTCAAGCTTATCCTCGAAGCAGTGAGCAAGGAAGAATGAAACCAACAACATAGGAGACAAAACAATGCCATTATGCCTAGCTAATCCGACCGACAAGTACGTTGACCGCAGCGCACTTGCCTTGGTACCGACACCTAATCCGACTTCAACATGGAGACCCGTGCCACACATTGACGTGGTGGATGCCGTCGAAAACGCAATCGCCAATCGTGGAATGACCATCGAATCCGAGCGCTTCGGTCTTGCAAGAGACCAGCAGAAGATGTTTGGTGTCATCACTCTCGCCAAACAGAATAATCCCGAGTGGACACGCTGCATCGGCATCCGCAACAGCCACGACCAATCCTTCGCTGCTGGAATATGCTGTGGAGTGAGTGTCCTAGTCTGCTCCAATCTGTGCTTCGGTGGAGAGTTCGTAATCAAACGCCGTCACACATCGGGCATAGACCTCTTCTCAATGGTGGAGGAGACGATGGACGCGATGGCCGACAGCTACATTTCGTTTGAAGAACGTCTGCTGAACCTGCACGACATGGCTGTGGACGATGACTTTGCAAGAATCTTCATCGTCAAGGCCGCCGAATATGGAGCGATACCAAGCTGCGACATTTTAGCGGTTTTCCATGAATACCTTGAGCCAAGACACAACGAGTTCCGAGAACGGTCAATGTGGAGCCTGATGAACGCATTTACGGAGATTGCACACAAGTACAAACCTGCTCGCTTCGACGTCTGCAATCGTAAGCTCACACGCCTTTTCGCGCTGGATGGACAGCCAGCACTAGTATAACCAATAACCCAAAGGAAACATCCAAAATGAAAAACACACCGCTCATCATCCCAGAGAAGCAGGTCGAGACGCCAATCACTCTCTCGCTTCCCAAACTGACAAAATTGGACAAACTCGCAAAGACCCTCATTAGTTCTGGCATTGGTCTTGCAATCGCTGGCATCGTCTCAAGTGTTCTGAGCAACGATGACGAGAAAAACACCAAGAATGACCAGACGGAAAACGAGGATGATGCACAGTAGCACATCAGACCTTAATTCAGACAAAAATCAACCAATAATCATAATCCATACAAGCGTCTTTTCACGCTTGTATGGATAAACAACCAAATCAGGACAATAATCAAATGAGTATAACATGCCCTAACTGCGGATCTCAAAACGTAAGATTGAAGCCGATTGCAACGAGAGCCTGTGGAGGTATCGGTGCAGTGACAGGAGGAATCGCAGCAGCAAAAGGAGGAGCAACGGGAGCAGCCATCGGAACCGCAATCTGCCCCGGTGTCGGAACTGCAATCGGCGGTCTCGCCGGCATCGTGGGCGGTTTTCTGACTGGTGCCTTGAGTGGTGCAGCCGTCGGCCATGCCATCGACAGGAAAATCGTGCAGTCCTTCCACTGCAACCAATGCGGCTATGAATTCGCCGCCTGACCAATCATCCCAAAACAAAAGGAAACACCATGAACACAAGCAAATTGAGAAACCACGAACGCATCCCGGACTTCAACTCCGCCAACAGCCTCGGACTACAGGAACGCGAGATGATGATGCAACTATTCGGACCGCAGGACAGACTGCCCTATCCGACCGAGATTCTGAAGATGTCCAATGGCTGCGAGGTTGAACGCTACCTCATCTCGGAGGAGGACAAGGAGAAGGTGCTGAATGTGCTCTATCCGTTCAATGACCCGCCCGCCCTGGATGCCGTCATGCTCGACCTCCACACCCACAGAACGTTCAAGGTACGCGACTACATCGTGACGCGCGAGGGCAACGGCAACTTCCTCGTCACTCCGTACTACGCAGAGGCAGGAGGAACTGTTTTGGATTGGGTAACTCCTGACAAGGAGACAGATGGCAGCCCCGTCATCAGCGTCGGAATCCTGCGCAGGTGATAAGAGCCATAAGAGACGCCTTCCGGACAGAAGTCGTCTCTTTTTTCGGGAAACAACGGCCTGACCACTACTAATTTGCGTCTTCGCGGTTGTAAATGCCATTTCAACGCTTACAGTATCTACAAATTCCGAAATTGGCGGCGAATGCCGCCACGTAACAATCTAACAGGAGTAGTCAGCCACCCAGAGAACAGCGTTTCCATAATCCTTTTAAATACATAGCCAGCGGTCTACTATAGCCGCTGGTGTCTGTGCTTGGTGATTCTACGAAATTGCGACCTTCTTTTTATCACACAATGGCACACGTTGGCGCGCTCATGCCTTGAGCGTCTCTTTTCGTGCCATTGTGTAGGTTGTCGCAAACCTCGTAGAATCACGGATTGAGACGCTCTTTTTTGCGGGTGAAGAGCCAGAGGTTCGCCAATGCAAGAGGACAATCAGGAAAAGACCAGGAACGTGGTCATAGAGTTCATACGGGAGTACCGCAGGAAGCACGACAGCGAGGACAACGTGCAGTGGCTCCGGCGTCAGTTCGCAAGATACCCTGACCTGTGGAGGAGCGAGGAGGAGCGCGACAGGGACGCGGAGACCATTGTCGCCACTGTCGAGAAATACGGCAGGGACAAGGCCGGGCTGGACGCGCATCTGGCGGAGGGCAGAAGCCACGAGAGTTATCTGATAGGCAAGATAGAGGCAGGAGCCACGGCATTGGGTGTCCACAACGTCACCGATTATGCGGCTGGCATCGACAAGGCGATAGACGATGCAAACAGGCAGATGCGCGACTGCGTGTTCAATGCCGACGGGAGCATAAACCAGAATCCCAACCTCGATGGGCTCATGGCCGAGCAGCACCATGCAGGGACTTTCAACATAGACGCCGCCACAAAAGAGAGCGACCTCCACGCGAGGGCACTTGAATCAAACGGGAAGAACTCCGTCGATTTGCAGGTGTACGACAAGGACGGCAAGGTGGTCAAGAGATACCAGTCCAAGTACGGGAAGGACGCGGAGGCCAGCGAACAGTATTTTGAGCACGGGGACTATCGCGGGCAGAGGAAGATGGTACCAGACGGACAGGCGGAGGATAGTCTTCGGGATGCTGCCCCTGGAAAAATCGTTGCGGACGACTGAAGCGGTTTTTTCGGTACTCATGGGTCCCATTATATACGCTGGTGATGCAGCGGGGGGAATTTTTTTGATAAAGAGAAGGGTGGGAAGACGTTTTACGGGCGGTTTCAGCAGGAACGGGCCTGCCGTTAAAAAGCGGCGGTCCCGCGAAAATACGGGTAAAAACGGCTTGCAAAGCAGGGAAGAATATGGC
>JAFTAC010000693.1 GCA_017458805.1 Victivallales bacterium
CATGTAGATGACGTTGTCGGCATATTTTTCCTTCAGTAATTGGAAGATCGAATCTTCTGGTGTGGAATTCGAAGCATCCATGCGGGCATTTCCTTCGCGCTCTATCACAAAACGGCGGTAAGCATCTACAGTATGATGACAGATGGATGGGTCAGTAAAAAGTGGCATGGCTCCAGCCAGTTCTTCTGCCTTGCGAGTGAGGAACCAGTCTGCGGAGTCTTCCTCATCAAAATCAAGAACGCGGTGAAGCAAGCAAAGCTGCATCATAAACCCGGTATTGCTAAGTCCGAAACGCGAGCGGATGCTGTCGCTGCACATGGCATAATAGTTAGCCACGGAAATCAAGTGCCCGTTATCGTAGTCAAGCATCTCGCGATGAAGCTCAGGGTTGTAATTGTACGGTAGGATGAAATTCTCTTTGTAATTGCCCAGCTCGTCGGAGTCTGTCGATTTGCTCCATCTCTGCATGTCGTTTGCCAGAAACAAATATGCGCTGAGAACAGAAAATTCCATATTGTTGATAACTCCGCCACCGTCAGCCGCAAAAACCATCAATGGGTTGTCCACCAGATAGGACTGCCTTGCCGAGAGGAAATCGAAAAAAGAACCAGCGGAAATCGTCAAGGCGGGATTGGGCTTGCCGTCCTCGCTCCTTGTTCTCCACCGCCATTGATGCATTGCCACAAGCATTTGCTCCAGCGGCATAGCCAGCAGACTGGTCTTCAACACATCCTTTGCGTAGTTTGAGCAATCTTTCAGTGCGGCGATGGTATCAGCATCTATGGCACACGCTATTTGGTCGAGTTCCTTAACCTTTCGGTTCTTCCACTCCAACATGAATTTTCGGTCTAATCCCTCCCATGGTGTCCGTGTCTCTTTAGAGGCGAACTGATTCTCCAGCTGTGGCCAAATGCTATTCACCTCACCTGTAGCACCACTGCCTGAGATTGTCGCTTCGTCCTTTTCGCAATCAATCAATATCTCCAAGGTGTCACCCACAGCGATAAAGGCAGGCGGAATGTCTGCGCCATCGAAATATACCCATCCTGAATGGGGAAGACTGATTTGTTCAAGAAAAGAGCCATCTTGTTCAATACTGATTGTCCTGACAAAATCCTGGCTGGAGAACTGGTCTGTCCCCGTCACATTAAAAGTGGAGAAGTCACGCTCCTTCGCTTTTACGAAACGCCCTTGCACCACAGCCGTACCTCCGTGAAAATGATATTCGTCTATTGCACACGATGGATAGTCTTTGATGGTGGTTATTACTTTCGGCTTTACTTTTGCCTGCCCCGCCATTGCGACGAGGGCGAGCATCATCGTAATAATACTTTTCTTGTTCATGATCATTTCGTTTTATTGTTATACCTTTTTATTATACTACGTTTTTGCGGAAATATCCCGTTCGGGTCATTCACGTGAAAGCGCGGCTCGTCCACCACGCGCAGGTCAGTCCCTGCCTCGCAAATGATGATTTCGTCGCCCCATGCGTCGGTCTCCAATGTACCTTCGACGTGGCATTTTACTTGCGCCTGCCCCGTCAAAGCGACGAGGGCGAGC
>JAFTAC010000694.1 GCA_017458805.1 Victivallales bacterium
ACCACTAACCACTAACCACTAACCACTAACCACTAACCACTAACCACTACCCCCTATGAGAAAGATATTCGATTTCCACCTCCACCCGTTCATCGACCTGAAAGACCGTATCGGCAGTTACGCCGCTCCCGCCAGTGCAGAAGCGTTTGTGGCGCACTTGAAGAAGGTCGGCATCACCGCCTGCGCGGGTAGCGTCATCCATTCTATTGACGGCAAGGATTTTACACCAATCCGCGAAATGAATGACCAGGCCCTGCGCTTCAGGGACATGTTCCCTGATTTCTATCAACCTGGTATGCATGTTCTTGCAGGTTTTCCTGACGAGTCCATCCAGGAGATTGACCGTATGCGCACCGAGGGCGTGAAGCTCATCGGCGAGCTGGTACCCTACATGATGGGCTACCAGGAGTACATGCACCCTACCCTGCAGCCAGTTTGGGAGTATGCTCAGAAGGTGCAGATGCCCGTCAGCATCCACAGCCTTGACATCCAGGACATGGAAAAGCTCGTCGCCACTTTCCCGAAGCTAACGGTTGTCATGGCGCATCCAGGTGAGTTCGCCAGCCTCCAGCAGAAGCTGGAAGTGATGAAAAAGCACCCCAACGCCTACCTGGACATCTGCGGCACAGGTCTCTTCCGCTACAACATGCTCTCATACGCGGTCAAGGCCATTGGCTCCGACCGCATCCTCTTCGCGACGGACTTCCCCACATGCAATGCCGCCATGCAGGTGGCCGCCGTTGATTTCGAAGACATCACCCCCACCGACCGCGAGGCCATCTTCCACGGCAATGCGGAACGGCTGCTGGGGGTAAACTAAATTGCAATGCGACACCCTATCTGCCACAAAACACAACCATGGGGGTAAAGCGTGTTTTCCGACGGCGAGGTACGCTTCGCTAAGGCCGTCGCCACACCCTATCTGTCGCATAAACAACGACGGCGAGGGCGCCGTCGTTACCTTTCCGTCGTCGTTACATCCACTCAACGCGATACAGGCCAGGGGGCAGGATGTGACGAGGCGACTGCCAGGCCTTTCCATCCAGGCGTTCACGCCCAAAAATCCACCCCACAGGCAACTCTAGCGTGGCAGTCAGCAAAACAGTTCTGCCGCGCATGTCAGCAGGGACTGGCCAGGCAAATGGCGCCCAGCAACGCACACCGAGGTCGTGGCCGTCCAGCGATACAGAAGCACAGTTCGTGCCTGTGTCCAAATGCAGCCACTTAGCGTTCGCTGGCACTTCCACTGCCTGTTCCAGGGTGACTGTCCCCGCATAACTGCGCAATCCCTGCGTGGTCAAGTCGCCATCATGGAGTTCCGAGGGCAACGGCGTCAACCGCATTGCGCCAGGGGCCTCGCAGAAAACCGCAAACTCGCCCACCAGGAAGACACTTGGCAAGAAAGGATAGTCCTTGACCGTTCCTGACAATTCAAGAGAATGCGCCGTTGGGTCCAGTGTCATTTCATCGCTGGCACGGTAGAGGTGATTGAAGCCCTGTGGCAAGCTGGCACACGTCCCCTCGGCCCTAATCTCCCGTCCATCCAGTCGAACAGTTGCAGGCGTGCCGTATTGCCGCACCATTATCCGCAGAGGGCCTACTCCAGGCGCAATCTCCAGCCTCACAGAGTTTTGCGCATCAAACTCGGGGCAAAGGAGACTTGGACGGTCCAGTCCAACCAAACGCCATTTCCCTGACGTCGCATTCCACTGATGCCCCTCCATCAGAACAGATGAAGGCGTGGAAACCAACTCCACTGCATTTTCCTGCTTAACCACCGCCACCCCAGAGGCCTCCAGCACAAAGGAACGGCTGGCCGCCTCGTTGGCAAAACGCAACAACAGCTTTCTGGGTGGTTCAACGGGATCGCGCAGGTCAAGCACCACACTGGTGCCATCCATATAGTTCTGCACAAACACATCTTCCGCCAGAATACTACCGTGCGAGAAGACGCGGACGCGCTGGCTGCAATGCTTGCGCAACCAGTTAATTAACGTATCGGCATCGGAAAACTCGACTCCACTCTTTTCGTCCCGAAGCGAGCCATCAGAAAGGGTCTCCAGCACCACAAGTGCCTCGGAAGAAGGTGCATCGTCTGCCCGCAAAAAACGCCATGGATGCTGCTCATGGACCAGTTGCCGCAGGAGTGCCACCTGCAACGGCGAATGGTTCGCATAGCGGATCTCAATATCTGGGCGCACCTCACGATGGGCAAACTGGGCGGCTTTGCGCGCCTCCTCCCCCAGTTGGTCATAATGGTCGAACCAGGTCTGCGCAGGTGAAGTCGGGTGGTACCAGGTGGGCTTGTGTGCATTTCCCTCGGACCCAAACTGCGCGACTGCCAGCAGATAGTGGTCAACGCCAAAGAGGGCCGTCAGCCAGATCATCTGGCGGTAGTATGAAGGCGAGAGCGTGGCGGGGCCCAGTGCAAATAGCTCTGCGAGTGCGCCATTGCCGCGCTGCCGCGCACCATACTGGACAGTTCCGAAGGTCTGCCACTCCACGTCGAAGCCCCCGACTCCCGTATGGATTTCGTCCATGCCAGGCAGGGAAAATCCCGCATTGGCCAGAAGGGTATCGCCGTTGTAACGCGGGGCCTGGGCCCCGTGTTCCCCCATCAGATGCCCCGTCAAAAGGATGCAGTGTGCATCGCACCAGCTGCGGATGCGGTCGAAGAATGTCTTGCGGAAGCGCATTCCCACCAGCGTTTCATAATCCTTTCGGAAGCCATTGCGGAATGTGCCGTCGAAGTGCGCTCGAATGTCGTCGCGGAGTTCGCGCCCTGTGCGGGCTAGGTACTCCTGCTCCAGTTCGGGATACCAGGCCATACGCACATCGTCGGGCTGGTCAAACTCGTTGTGCCCCCAGAAATAGCCAATCGACGGTTCGTCTGTGAAGATGCCCTTGATGAGCGTGCCGAAATACTTTCCGAAGCGTCGGGCATACTCCTCGTGGGTGGTCTGGAGGAAGAACTCCACAGATTCGGGATTCAGAAGATTGGGATACTTCTCCATGCGCTGGACAGTGAAGGCGACTTCTCCCGTATTCTCATCTCGCTTTGCCTGAAGATAATGCAGCATAAAGTCGGGGCTTTCGGCCATCACGCGCCCGCCTCCCTGTCCGCTGGGCCAGTTGAACTCGTCATAGAGCCACAGCGATGTAAAGCCAAGCTTCTCCGCGGCGTCGATGACATTCTGCACCATCGTGAACCACTCTTCGGAGAGATACTCCACCTCGCAGCCTGAACGCGGGTACAACAGAAACTGCGTGATGCCCACACGGCGGTATTCCCCCATGAAATAGCGGATGAACTCGCGGCTTGGCCGTCCCGTCACCGCAGCCATTGGTATCAAAGGATTTTCTTGCATCATGTTATCTCTCTTTTTTTGGTTACGCCCTGTTTCTCAAAAGGGTCGTTTTCAAAAGCCGCGGAGCGGCGTAATCGCCACGGAGTGGCGAGACATAGGATAGCCCCTGGTGAGCGCCCAAAGGGCGCGAACCAGGGGTAAACGAAGCACCACGGCATTGCGCCCTGGAAGGGCGCAACTATTTCTCCTCCAATGTATTTTGCAGGCAATGTGGCGCCCCTGTCGGGGCGCGAACAATCTAACCTTCCCCCCAGGGTTCGCGCCCTGCGGGCGCGAACCCTGGGCTATCCTATGTCTCGCCCCTCCGGGGCAATTGCGCCCTGAAGGGCGCTTTTTGCGCCAACATCCACTAGAAAGTGCGCAACTAAAATGATGCTGTTATCTCTCCTCTTGTGGAACAGAGCATTTAGGTAATCTATTTTTTCTTAACCACTTTGAACAGCCTGAAGTCCTGCTTGCCAATGGGGAAGGCGATGGAGTTGCCTTCGCCCAGCTTCTCGTCCGTCATGGCGTCGATGATTGCGCCAGAGGCAAATACGCCCATGAAGAGAGTGGCATTGGCCGCATCGCCGATGTTGCCGACCATAAGCAGGATTTCGCCATCGGCACGTTTCACAACTGTCGCCTTGACATCCTTCGGAGAGACCTTGACGGGGTTGTCATCGTCCCAGCCTGGATAGACCACCGTATCCTCTCGGTCATAGCCGAACTCAAAGACTGTGTCTCGTGCCTTGTAGAAGAAGGGGTCCAGCTTCAAGTTCGCTGGCACGTGCAGGTAGAAGCTCATCAGGTTGTTGGCAAAGAGCACCGCCAGGGCGGAACGCTCAACTTTCTCATCGGCTGTGGCGAATTGGAGAATGTTGCGTCCCAATGCGCCAATCTGCGACGAAATGGTGTTTGTCTGGATATAGGCCTGGGAGAAACGCTTGGGATATAACTCGCTGCCGTAGTTGAACTCCCAGTCCAGAGTGGTGGCGTTGAAACTGCCAAGGGGAACCATGTTGGTGTCGGAGATGTGGGTTTCAAGCATCGGGTAACCAGCGAGAAGGTGCCCCTCCTCCGTCAGCATCACCGCCGTGCGCTTCAGGAGTTCACGCATAGCAAAGAAGGGATAGAAGGGCAGAATCTTGCCAGGTTCCACTTCGACGGCAGGGCCTTTGGCAGGATTGTAGCAGAGGGTCTCGAACAGGTTGTCATAATAGATGCCTCTGAATCCAAGACGGAACATCCTCTTGTTACACCAGAGCATATAATCGGCGTATTTGTCATCGGGGTCGTAGCCAAAATGGCTCATCTTCGGTTCGGGTGTTCGTGTCTCCCAAAGGCTCCACTCGTCCACATACATCTCATATTCGCGGGATGGAGCCAGGGCGCGCGGGTTCTGATAGAGGGTGTGGGAATTGCTCTTGCGCCAGGTCTCGCAGCCAGAACGCAGTTGGGCGTCCATGTGGTTTTGCTTGCGATAGCTGTATTTGCTGAAATCGTCATTGTTCAGCCCATTTTTGGCAATCCACTGCTGCGCAAAGGCCTGCGCCTCCTTTGGAGTCTTCCATTGGCTGGCGGCCATATACTCCAGGAAGCTCCAATCGTTGTTTGGTGGAGCCTGGAGAAGCCCTTCCTCGTAGCGAAGGCCTAGGTAACCGTATGTGGCTAGCCAATGGAGATAGCGGCTGTTCTTCTGATGATTGAACTCGCGGTTGACGATGCCAGGCAGCGCATTCAAGGGCGGCTGTGGCTTGACAGGAGTCGGCTGGAAGCCCATGACGATGTCAAAGGGCTCCTTCCAGGTAACAGGGCGGTCAACCAGACGCACCCGCAGAACCGCCGCATCCTTTTCCACAGTCAGGGTCTGGGCGGGCTGCTCGGGGTCCAGGCTCCAGTGGAGCGGAGTCTCCGCGAACCAGGCGATGCCCTTATAGGGACCGCCAAACCAAATATATGGACGCCATCCTGTCAGGAATGGATGAAGCACACGCCCCTTGAGGCTGTCCCAGACAGGCCCCTCCTGCTCCGTAATCTCCCCGTGGAAATCGTTGCGGAGGCGTGCCCCCGTGGCGTGGTAGAGGCGTGCAAACTCCCGTTTCATGCGGATGTCGAAATGCAGGTCTTTGATGGATAGCTCCTGCTCTGGCTTGAACGAGAGGGTGACTTTGCACATGCCGTCATAATCGTAGATTTGCCGTACCACCAAGCGGAGCACACCGCATTGAAGTTCGCTTTCATAACCGAGCATACCAAAGCCAGCAGGAAACTTGCGGGTGTCCACAACCGTGAAGGGCTTGCCGTCCAGCAGAAGCTCAATGGGCGCGGCCAGGATGTTTTCGCCCTGCGCATAGATGGCATCCCAGAAAACCTTGCTTCGGCGGTAACCTGTCAGCAGGGCTGTGATTTCGGGACCGTTTTCCTTCAGGGGACGGAAGGGAGGAACGATGAGTTCGGATTTCCCCAGCTTGTTGTTCTCCCATTCAAACTCATAGAGGCCGAATGTGTGGGTAAGCACCTGTTCCTTGCCCTTGTCATCTTGGAAGATGGCGTCCAAGAAATACTTGCCGCGTGGCCAGCTGGCCATTTGCGGTTCCGTCCATTCCAAGAAGAAATCGTCATTGGAGCGCCGTTCCAACTGCCGCTCCAAGACGGTCTTCCCCGCCTCGTCGCGGACGCGCACCAGAACGGATGGGACGGCCTTGAGGCGTGTGCGGCTTGCGCAGAACAGCCTCACACGGAAGCTCTTGCTGGTGGGGCGCATGGCAAAATGAAGCTGGTAGGGTGGATTCGGGTTCTTCCAGGCCAGGACCTTTCGTGAATCCCAGTTGAAGGAACGCTCCAACAGCACCCTCCCCTGCTCATCCTGGCAGCGCAAGGAGAACTTGCGAAACACATCCAGCTGGAGAATCTTGTGAAGTTTGATACTCTTCCGTTCGCCTGGTTGCAGGACGAATCTGGTGTCGAAGATGACAGGGGCCTCCAGGGAGACGATTCCGCCAGTCAACATGAGCGTGCTCTCCTTTTGGGAGGCGTTTCTGAATTGCCAGGTGATGGGATAGGAGGTGCCTTTCTCCTGGAACACCACCATATAGCCCGCGGATCCTTTTTTGGCAAAATGCAACTCGGCCATGGGGTATTCCTTCGTGGGAAGATGAAGGTATGCCGTCTCGTTTGGATTGCTCCAGGTATGGCTCATTTGGATTCCCCACGGTGTCTTGTCCACCGTGGCTCCGATGACCACAAAGGGGAGTTTCAGTTCCCATGTCCAATTATTGTTGTCCTTCTTTTCGGCAAAAAGCGCGCCGCGAGGCAGCACTGGCTTGCTTTTGGAGGTAAACGAGAGGCGAAAGGGCTTGCATCCTGGGGGTGCTAGTTCAACTCCGACCGTCCCCGCTTCACTCTCTTTCATCTCCGCAGGAGGCAATTCGCTGGTCTGAGCCAGGTAGAGCGCCTCTGCATCAAAGCCGATACGGTAATCGACGCGTCTTTGGGCAAGCATTTGGGTTTCCTTGGAGACTCCTCCCCAATGCATGGCCGCGTCTTCCCATTCTCCAGACGCAATCTGGCCATCGATGACAGGACTTTTCCCAAAGGGAAGCACGGTCAGCACACTTCTCCTCGCCTCTGGCGAAGCCTCCTTTGATTTGCCGTCCTGCCCCCAAACAGCCAAAGGCAAAAACGCCCACAATAACAACACCATCAGCAGACAAGAAAAAACACCTGACTTTCGCATTTGAAACTCCATGCAAGCATACTTGTTAATCAAGACATATACAGTGGTAATTTCCAAGGGAATTACCTCTACAGTCATACCAATGCTAAATATACCTTGTCAAAATCTATCCTGCAAGCAGTGGAGGCAAAAAGGATACAAATTGCCATCCATCACAGCGCGTCTTTTACGGTGAACGAGACAGAGGAGCTATCAACGCCGCCATTGGGAGAGACGGCCATGACGTGATGTCGTCCAGGGGCGAACCTCATCCTCTCCTCCTGGTTGAAACTCCCTATGTATTTATTATCGACAAACCAGGTGGCATCGCTCGTGTCAGAATGGATAGGAAGCTCGACGCCCTGACCATCCTGCGAGAGGTAAACCGTTGACCTGGGCGAGAGTATCTGGATGGTTTTCGGCCTCTTCGGCGCACTGCACCCCTCGCAACGAGCCAGCACAAACTCCTTCTGGACATAGCCTTGAACCGTCTCCTTGCAATGGGGGCCTGGGAGCAGACCAGTGTGCTTGCAGAGGGAAACCTTGTCCAGCAGCTCCGCTTTCACAGGCCAGACGGGCGGCTCGTGCGTGGCGTAAAGAGCCGAGAAGATGCGGCCAGCGGCGGGTGCGGCCAATTTGGCGCCGACCAGTTCGCGATAGCCATCATTGGAATACTTGTCCCCAAACCAGACCCCAAGCGTGAAATCAGGCGTGTACGCGATGCACCAGGCATCGCGATAACCGTTGGAAGTGCCTGTCTTCCAGGCCACATCCAATACACAGCCTGGAAGCTGGCGGCGGCGAAGGATACTGCTGATCATGCATGCCGTCCCTTTCGTGCAGAGGCGTTTGCTGGTGAATGCCGTGCTCCCCTGCTCCATATTTCGGATGGGTGCGGTATAGACCCCGCCGTTGGCAAGGGCATTGTAGGCGCATGTCAACTGGTATAAGGTGGCGCCTGTGGTGCCCAGGGCCATGGAGA
>JAFTAC010000695.1 GCA_017458805.1 Victivallales bacterium
CGATTCATTCTTGTGTTCATTTCTTGGATTCCTTTTTTGGGGCATTATCGTTTTGAATAGATCCCATCCAACAACGTCTCCTTAATCCTTCGGAAGCAGGAAATCCCAGTGCGGCCGCCCCAGCGTCTCGCCATGCTTTTCCAGAAGCTCGCCGAGGAAATGAAGCCAGTCGCCTGGCTCGACAGCCAGCTTTGCGGTGACGAAGGGCTGTGCGGCAAATGCCATCAGTCTGCCCTTGCCGATGGAACGTGAATAGGCAGCGGGCGAGCCGTCTGGATAGGAGGCCAGCAGAGTGGCATCCGCTGGTAGCGCGGTTCTGTAGGCCTCCTCCACCTTCAGCGACCATTTGCCCATGGCGACCTTGTCGAATGCGAGCTTTTCTGTCGGCAGGGGCGCGTTGAACAGTGCTTTGCGCATCTGCTCGGGGGATGTGCCGTCGTCGGAGAAGGCAAAGGCTTCGGGATCAAGGACAAGCAGCGTCCCGCCGTTCTGCACGAACTCCAGCAGCTTCTGCTGCGTCGCAGGAGTCGTGTATTTCAGATGCGGCGCAATGAGAAGACGGTAGTCGGAGGCCTTGGCTCGTCCATCGTCCAGTTCGATGTCGGAGACATAGCGGAAGTTGCCCTTCAGCTGTTCTCCAAGAACGGCATAGAGGGAATACTCTGCGTTCTGCGTCGCATCGAAGCCTCCCCAGTGGGAGAGATCGCAGTACAGCACGGCGACACTGCTTTTCTCGGGGAGTTCCAACGGCTTCATATTGCGGATGATGCGTGACAGCCGTATCATCTCCTCGTAGCAGCCAGGGGCGTTGCCGCGGTTGCCGTCGGCATACCAGCTGATGTAGTCGGCACCGTTCTTCAAGGCCTGGGAAGCCCACTCCCGCATGTTGTCACGCGTGGGGGAACGTCCCCAGTAGTTGAAAGCCTGGATGTAGATGTGGTTCTTCGTGCCAGGGGTCATGTCATGCAGCATCTTGGCGGAGAAGCCCGTGTGGTAGAGCGCACGCTCCCGTCCGCATGAGGCGAACGTAGCCGTCGGGTAGGGATCGACGGAGTTCGCATCACTGACACGTGCAAAGTCGGGCAGGACCTCGATGCCACGGAAGGTTGAGACGGTGTTGAAGGTGACCGACATATACAGCGCATTCGGCGCATACTTCCGCACGAGGGCCTGCTCTTCGGCAAGATAAGAGACCACTCTGTCGTTCCACCAGCGCATGAAGGCAATGCGGCGGAAGGGGGCGTCAGGGTCGTCGTTGGATGCAAAATGGTCGAACAACCCCACCTTTCCATATCCATAACGCGTCCTGATCTCATCCTCCACCTTCTGGAGCGCCTCCAGATGGGTGTTGTTCTTGATGCGGCTGAAGGTGTCGTAGGTCGTGTTGGTCGGCTCGTCGTTGCCACGGATAACGCCCAGATAGGGGATAATCCAGGCGTCCTTCTTGAACGCCTCCTCCGTCCACTTCATCGTCATGGCGTGGCGCAACGGATCGGCGGGATCGACAAAGCGGTCGCGCACAAAGGTCGCCCCCTGCTCGATGGCGTCCCTGTCCTGCCCTGTGTGGTGGGTGATGCTCGGCAGCTTCCAGTTGTACTTTTTCAGGAGCTCCTCAGTCTTTTCACGCCCGCCGTAGATTTTCACGCCCCAGGGGTAGCCGATTGGGGGACAGTCCATGACCTCGCCGAATTCCTCCAGCATCTTCGCCTGCTCTTGTGGCCAGGTCGCCTCGTGCTCCTTGCGGAAGGCGTCATTGTAGAAGTTCAGCAGGAAGGAGCCACCGCCACCGCCGACCACATACCGCCCTTCCCTTCTGGGCAGCTCCTCGAAACGCACTGTCTTGCGTTCAATCTTCAGCGGGTCGGCGCTGAAAACCTCGCGGTGACGAGTCAACCGTGCGCCGTTTTCGTCGAAAGCCAGCTCGGCAAACTTCCCCACGTTGTTCAGTGTGCTGAAATGCAGGTTCCACTGGGAGCTGGAGCCGCGTTCCACCCCTGCGCGCCTGTCGCGCACGAGATTGACGCGCCAGAGAGTTCCTGCCAGCGGCGTTGCATTGAAGTTTTCAAAGGGAATGGTGACCTCCGCCGTCCAACCACGCTCGTCGGTCTTCACCATGCATTTCCACTGACCGTCCCAGGCCTTGTTGTTCCGCCAGGGGTCGCCTGGCACGCGTTGCGCGACCTCGGAGTCGAACTGCGTCCCCAATGTATTGAAGATGAACTGTGCAGCCCTGTTGTTCGGGGAGGCGATAAAGAGCTCGGCACCGTCGTCGCACCACACGTCGCCGTCACGCTGGGTTATGTTCTTCACAAGATGCGGCATATCGGGCTCTTCGCAACGCATGGCGAGGTAAAGCGCCGTGTCATCGTATGCCATTCGCGCCTGGGTGCCGTATGGCAGGGGATTCGGGCTACCATATATATAAAAGCCCTCCATCACCCCCGCCGACTGCCAGACGGCCTCGTCCAGAACGCCATCCAGCTTGATGGGAGAGGCTGTTTTGGGGACAGCCACTTCGTCAGCCAGCTGCGTGAAAAGGACGTTGCTGATGGCGAACTGCCCGCCAATCCCCTTCAGCGACAGAAGGTGTGCACGTGCGCGGAGCGCCCCCTCTGGCGCAGTGAACTCCCTGTTGAAGCGAAGACTGCCACCCGCTTCAGGCAAGCGGATAGTCCACTCCTGCATCGGCGCCCCGCAGGAGTGACCCGCCGCATCCTGAAAATCCAGGCGCACCTTTGCCTCTGTCCCTGGCTGTTGCACGACAGCCAGTGCCTCCAATTGGAATTCCATGCGGTAGCCCTTGCCAGGGCTAATATTAATATATGTATAGCACGTCGGATTGTCGCCAGGCACGTCGGCGGTGAAAACCACCCTGTCCCGCTTTTCGGAGAGCTCCAGGCGAATGGACGGATTTCGTGGCCAGGTGGTCCAGAACGCTTTTGCTCCGTTGAAAATCGCATCATCCGCAAAAGCAGCAGTCGTTCCCCAAAGCAATAATACAAGATTTAAGCAAATGCAAAGACAATGACAAAACAGGGATTTACCCCCTTGGTTTCCGTTTTCAAACTCACGCTTCATATTTCTGGCCTCTTTGCTATTATCGGAAAAGAACTGATGATACCTTGGGATTAATCCTCTCTTTGGCTGAATTTAACCTGATTTCATAGTCTTGTCAAGTCCCCTGCCCTGTTTTCTAGAGATTCTAGAGATTCTAGAGATTCTAGAGATTCTAGAGATTCTAGAGATTCTAGAGATTCTAGAGATTCTAGAGATTCTAGAGATTCTAGAGATTCTAGAGGTTCTAGAGGTTCTAGAGGTTCTAGAGGTTCTAGAGGTTC
>JAFTAC010000696.1 GCA_017458805.1 Victivallales bacterium
CCCGTGGGTTTCGCTCGCGCCAGAGGTGCTCGCTTCACCCACGGCTATGTTCTTGCCGCCGCTAACGCGGCTTACCTTTCTGATTAGTTACTTTTTATTTTTCCTTGGGAAGCTCCTTGAAGCCTTTGCAAACGGCGTTGACACCGCGCAGAATGGCTTTGCTGCTCAGTGTGGCGCCAGAGACGCCGTTCACCTCGCCCTTTCCCTTGCCGTACTTGAAGCCAGTCGCCTGGCGACCATTGAAGGAATCCAAGTAGGGATTCGGTGGGAAGGCATCCTTCTTCGCCTTGCCAGCCAGCACACTCCAGAGGGAGGTCTTGCTCTTGCGGTCGGTCGCCTTGCTGCCAAGGCCAGGCGTCTCGCCATGCTCGGTGACCATCACGCCCAGAATCTTCCCGTCGGGTGAAATCCCGACAAGCACCTTCACATCGCCGTGGAAGCCGCCCGTTCCCGTGGCCTGCCCCGCATACGCAACCAGCTTTCCATCGGCGTCGAGCGCCTTGAAGAACATATCGTTAATCTTCTCGGTGGTGGCGGTTTCGGGCGGCAACACGAGCTTCAGGCTCTCTTCAAGGGCACGTTTATTTGCCTCCTCGATAGGCTTCAGGGTAAGCTGATAGACCTGCGTCAACGCAAGACTGCCAATGGCACAGACCAGCCCCAGGCTCAAAATCAGTTTGGCGGTCTCTTTCATTTGCCCACCTCCTGCGCAGCCGTGCGGACCGTCCCGAAGGGATGGCCAGCCGTCGCCTTGTCAATCAACGGTGTCAATGCGTTCATTATCAAGATGGAGAAGGAGACTCCTTCGGGGTAGCTTCCCCAGAGGCGTATGACGCTTGTGATGATGCCGCAGCCGACGGCGAAGACCACGCTTCCAGTGCGGGAAAGCGGCGTCGTCACCATATCGGTCGCCATAAAGAAGGCCCCCAGAGCCAGACCACCGCTTAGAACATGCGAGACAGGCGTGGCGTACGCCGACGGCGACGCATGGTGCGCAATGGCTGTGATGATGAAGACAGTCCCTATGTAGCAGACAGGCACCTGCCAGCGGATGAGGTTCAGGCAAATCAGGAAGAGACCGCCAGCCAGCAGTGCGATAAAGCAGGTTTCGCCGATGCAGCCAGAACAGTGGCCTATGAGCAAGTCCATATAGTCAACGACGATTTCGGCACGTGTGTGCGGCGTGGCATGGGTCAGCACCAGCGGCGTCGCCTGCGTGACGGTGTTCGCCGCACTGCACCAGTTCCACACGCTGTGCATCGGCGGAACGAAGTGCGTCATAATCGACGGCAGGCCCAGCAGCAGGGCCACGCGTCCAACCAGTGCGGGGTTGAAGGGGTTGTAGCCCATTCCGCCATAGACCATCTTGCCCAGCACAATGGCGATGAAGGCACCAAGGACGCAGACCCATTCGGGCACGGTGGGCGGCAGGTTCATCGCAAGAAGCAGCCCCGTCAGAATCGCAGTGCCGTCATATATGCTCAGCTTCTGCTTCATCACCTTGTTGGCAAGCACCTCCCATGCAACCGCCGAGGCGACCGTCAGGAGCATAATCCATAAGGCGCGAACACCAAAGTGCCATATTCCCGCCAGGCAGGCTGGCAGCAGCGCCAAAATGACCATGAACATGATGCCGCGTATCTCATCGGGTGAATGATAATGCGGTGCGCCGCTGATGATCAGGCGACTCACATCAGGCATCTTTATTTCGTTGTTTTCAGTATCCGTGTTCATTCAAAAACAAGTAATGTGCTATTATGTACGTAGGTTTAGCGTCGTTCCCCCCAGGGCTATGTTCTATAGCCCTTACAGGGTTCTCATCAAGCTTTCGGCTTTTTCGCGGCGGCAGCTGCGGCAGCGGCCTTGCGCTTTGCAACAACGACCGCCTTCGCGCGCTTCATGTGCTGGACGAGGGGGCGGTGGGCGGGGCAGCCAAAGGAGCAACATCCGCACTCGATGCAGTCCATGACATGCCATTCCTCAGCCAGATCGTAGCGCATGTTTTCAATCTGTTCGCTCAAGATTCCAGGCATCATCCCCATCGGGCAGTTGTCGTTGCAGCGTCCACAGCGGATGCAGGGATGCGGCTCATACTGCACGATTTCACTCTCGGAGAGCAGGAGGATGCCAGAGGTGTTCTTCATCACGGGGATGTCCAACGAACAGACGGATAGCCCCATCATCGGACCGCCAGAGATGATTTTCCGCACGTCATCCTTGACGCCGCCAGAGAGGCGGATGGCATCGCGATAGAAGGTGCCCACGCGGAAACGCCAGTTGCCTGGTTTCACGACGGGCGTGCCCGTGACGGTCGTCACGCGCTCATAGAGGGGCTTGCCCAGCGTAACCGCCTCACCTATGGCAGCGGCGGTGCCCACGTTCTGCACAACACACTTCACGTCCATCGGCAGTCCACCGCTGGGAACAACGCGCCCCGTAAGGGCGTAGATGAGCTGCTTTTCAGCTCCCTGGGGATACCGTACTTTCAATTGATGCACCTCGATGTCAAACTTTGCCGCACGCTCCGTCATCAGGGCAACAGCGTCGGGCTTGTTGGCCTCAATGCCCAACATCACCTTCTTCACGCCCAAAATGGTGGCGCAAGCGCGTGCCCCCGCCAGAATGGCATCGGGGTTCTCAAGCATCAGGCGGTGGTCCGCCGTCAGGCACGGTTCGCACTCGACGCCGTTGAGGATGAGCGTGTCAATGGGCTTGTTCGGTGGAGGGGACAACTTCACAAGCGTCGGGAAGGAGGCACCACCCATGCCGACGATGCCCGCATCGCCCACGCGCTGCTTCAAATCATCGGGCGCAGAGTTGGCAGGATCCAGCAGAGGCATGGGGTCCGCCGCCTTGTCCTCGCCATCCGACTTGACGATGATGGCAGGAATCTGGTTGCCCATGGGGCCCAGGCAGGTGGTCAGCTCCACCACCTCGCCGCTCGTCGGCGAATGGACTGGCGCGGAGACAAAGCCGTTCGGCTTCGCCAGCAGCTGCCCCTTCAGCACCTTGTCGCCTTTCTGGACGACGGGCTGCGCGGGCGCCCCGATGTGCTGCGCACAGGGTACCGTGTAGCTTTCCAATATCGGTGGCTCTGCGATGGGACTTGACTGCGCAACTTTCCCCTCCTCAGGATGGACGCCACCGTAAAAATGCAGTTGATTGAACATGGTATGTCAGGATTACTTACTCTGTTGAGCTTTGGAAGCGGCAATTACGTGAACTGGGCAAACATCGGCCACCTCGGCCTCTGGGGGATTGGCGTAGTTGATGCAGGCGAGGAAGCCATTGAAGGTAATCTGCCCCTCCTTGGCGTTCTTCGCACACTTGCGGCACCCTATGCAGGCCGCCGAGCAGACGCCCTTCTTGATTTTGAAACTCTCTGGCGAGCTACACAACACATGCACAGGAGCCTTCGCTGGCACCAGCTTGATAATGTGGCGCGGGCACACCTCCACGCACTTGTTGCAGCCACGGCACAGCTCTGGATGCACGACCGCAAGGTGCTTTTCGGTGATTTCAATGGCGCCGAACGGGCAGACGCGAGCGCATGTGCCCAGCCCCAGGCAGCCAAATGTACACGCCTTGCCGCCATTCGCCACCATCACGGCGTTGACACAGTCCGTGACTCCGTTGTAGAAGGCACGGTTGACGGCGACGCTTTCGTCGCCTCGGCAGCAGACCACCGCCACTTTGCGCTCACGCTCCTCCGCCTCAACCCCCAAAATGAAGGAGGCCTTGGAGAGAGAGGCTGGGGTCATGCCTGGGCAGCAGCCAGGCTTCGCCCTGCCCTCCAGCATCGCCTTCACATAGTCGGCACAGCCCGCAAAGCCACAACCACCGCAGTTCGCGCCAGGAAGCAGCTCCAGCAGCTGGTCTGCCCTCGGATCTTGCTCGGCACCAAAATACTTCGCCACCAGTCCTATGGCCAACGCCAAAAGAACACCGATGACGGTTAAAATCAAAACGTGAAACATAGTTTTTTCTTTTGTTGTACTATTGCGCGGGACAGAGCCCGCGCTTCTCCAGGCCGCGCTTACGCGCGGGACAGAGCCCGCGCTTCTCCAGGCATGGAGAAGCACCAGCTCTGCCTGGTGCTAAAACTTGCGCTTCAGCCTCCCAGGCCAGAGAAGCCGCTGAAAGCCATGGCAAGGATGCTGGCGGTCAACAGGGCGATGGCAGGTCCCTTCAATACTTCGGGGATCTTCGCCAGCTCCAGTTTCTCGCGCACGCTGGCAAAGAGCACCAAAGCCAGCGCAAAGCCGACCGCAGACGCGCTGCAGAAGACCGTGGATTTAATGACGTTGTAGTCACCTTCCGCACAGATGATGGCGGAGCCAAGCACCGCACAGTTTGTGGTGATCAGAGGCAGGTAAATGCCCAGTGCCTTGTAGAGCGCGGGCGAGAAGCGCTGGAGGAGCACCTCCACAATCTGCACCAACGCCGCGATGACGAGGATGAAGACGATTGTGCGGAGATACTCCATCCCGCAGGGCTTCAACACGCAGTGGTGGATGAGCGAAGTCACCAGGCCAGAGAGCGTCATCACAAAAATGACGGCTCCCCCCATGCCCAAGGCGGTCTTCAGCTTTTTGGAAACACCCAAAAACGGGCAGATACCCAGGATGCGGCTCAGCACAAAGTTGTTGACCAGAACCGCACCGACTATCAATGCAAGATATTCACCTAACATGGCTTATCCGACCTTACAGGTTCTTGACGGCTCCTTCGATGCGCTCCAGGGCCTCGTCGATGTCCGCCTCCTGGTGCGAGTAGTTGACGTAACCGCCATGGTAGAGCGTCACGCCCGCCTTGAGGATGGCGCGCTCCATTTTGACATAGCGTTCGTGTTCCCCTGCCCTGGGGCTGTAGAAGCCGACTGGACGGTCCGTCATGCCCATCTGAATCGGCAGGTCATGCTCCTTGGCGATCTTGTCGAGCCCGCCCCACATGCGGGCGCCCATGCGCCACAGGTGGCCGATGACATCCTCGGTGCGGTAGATTTCAATGACCTTCTTCGCCGCCGCCAGGGAGAGCGTCTCGCCGCCATACGTGGATGAGACAACCGCGCCACCAGGCGCAAAGGCCTTCATCCATTTCGCCGTGCCGCAATAGACGGAGAGCGGCATGCCGTTTGCAATCGCCTTAGCGAAGACCGCCATGTCGGGGGTCACGCCGTAGTGTTCCTGCACGCCGCCGAGCGCGATACGGAAGCCTGTGACGATTTCATCGAAGATGAGCGCCGCGCCATAGCGGTTCGTGAACTCGCGCAGGTAGGGATAGAAGGTGCGAGCATCATCCATGCGGTTGTAGTCCGCCGAAATGATGACCGCCGCCAGGTTGTCGCCATACTCCTTGCCCAGCTCTTCCAGCTTCTCGATGTTGTTCCAGGGGGTCGTGTGATAGAGAGATGCGAATCCCATCGGGATACCCGTCTTGCCTGAAGTGCCCTTGCGGCCAGGCAGGGCCATGGCGTCGGTGGCAAGGGAGTTCAGCCAGCCGTTGTAGCCACACTGAATGACGTGGTCGTGCCCCGTTATGAAGCGCGCCCCCTTGATGCACGCCGCGCACGCTTCGCCGCCAGTCTTCAGGAAGCGGGCCTGCTCCGCGCAGGGGATGATTTCCGTGATGGCCTTGGCGACCTCAGCCTCCAGCGGGCTTGGATAGCTGAAGATGATGCCGTTGTCAAGCTGCGCACGGATGGCGGCGTTGACGGGCTCGTAGTTGTAGCCGAGCGAGATGGGGCCCAGGCCGTTCTTGAAGTCGATGTACTCTTTGCCGTCGGCGTCCTTCACGCGGCATCCCTTTCCACTGACGAGGACCGCGGGCTCCTCGGGGGTCAGGCCCGCATGCTTCGAGCAGGTGCTGCTTCCCCAAGGAATGTAGGTGTTCAACATTTCATCATAGTATTGATTGGTCATGGTTGGTTTTCCTCTTTTTTTCGCGGGGCTTGCGCCCCAAGCACTGTGGAGAAGCGCGGGCTCCGCCCCGCACATCGTGAAGAAGCGCGGGCTCCGCCCCGCACATCGTGAAGAAGCG
>JAFTAC010000697.1 GCA_017458805.1 Victivallales bacterium
CGGGGTAGGAGGTGACTGCGCACTCCAGCACGGAGGGATGCTCCATGAGCACGCTTTCCACCTCGAAGGGGCCGATGCGGTAGCCAGAGCACTTGATGACATCGTCATTGCGTCCCTCGAACCAGATATAGCCGTCGCCGTCGCGCCAGGCCATGTCGCCCGTGTTGTAGTCGTCGTCTGGCCAGGAAGCGGCCATGGCTTCGGGGTTCTTGTAGTACTCCCAGAAGAGGCCGACGGGGTGGTTGCTGCGGGCATGGCGGACAACGATGGAACCCACAACGCCGTCCTCGCAAGGTTTGCCGTTCTCATCGACGATTTCGATATCATAGACAGGGGAGAACTTGCCTGTGGAGCCTGGCTTGATGGGGAACCACTCGAAGTTGGCGATGAGGACGGAGGATTCTGTCTGCCCGAAGCCTTCTGTCATGTGGAGACCCGTCATACGGAGCCATTGGTTATAGACTTCGGGGTTCAATGGCTCGCCAGCGATGGAGCAGCGCTCGATGGTGGAGAAGTCGTATTTTGTCAGGTCCTCCTTGATGAGGAAGCGGTAGATGGTGGGTGGTGCGCAGAAAGAGTGCAGCTTGAGCTTTTCGATGGCGCGGAGCATGTTCTCGGCGGAAAAATGCCCTTCGCTGTCGTATGTGGCGATGACGGCTCCCACGATCCACTGACCATAGATTTTACCCCAGCCGAACTTTGCCCAGCCCGAGTCGGAGGCGGTCATGTGGCGCTTGCCCTCCTGGACTCTCTGCCAGTATTTGGCGGTGACGATGTGGCCGATGGGGTGGGTATAGTCGTGCAGGATCATCTTGGGCATGCCAGAGGTGCCTGACGAGAAGTAGATGAGCATCGGGTCGTGCATGCAGGGATAGGCGTCCCCCGTGGGCTTCTCCCAGATGTCCGACTGCTGGGCAAGCTCCTTGCGGTAGTCAATCCAGCCATTGGGGACATTGTCGCCGACGATGGCCTTGAGCTGGATGGAGGGTGCTTCGGGCAGGGCGTTTTCTACGTTGGTGATGAGGTAGGGGTCATCGACCGTAATGATCATCTTCACGTTGGCGGCGTTGGCGCGGTAGGAGATGTCGTGCTGCGTCAACTGGAAGGTGGCAGGGATGGCGATGGCGCCGATTTTCTCAAGGGCCACGAGGGTCACCCACACTTCGACGCGCTGCTTGAGAATAAGCAGCACGATGTCGCCCTTCTTGATGCCGTGCGCCTTGAGCATGTTGGCTGCCTGGTTGGAGAGGCGCTTGATGTCGCCGAAGGAGTACTCCTTGACTTCTCCGCCGTCGGGGCCCAGGTAGGCGAGGGCGGGCTTGTGGTCGTCCTGTTCGGCCCAGGCGTCAACCACGTCGTAGGCGAAGTTGAAACGGTCGGGGATGGTCACCTTGTAGTTTGCCTTGAAATCTTCGTAGGATGAGAACTCTTGTCTCGGTAGAAACTTTTCCAACATAATATCTTAACTCCACACGCATCTTGGGAGCGTGTTCAAAAAAACTGCAGTGTAGGGGCGGCGGTTACCTTAATTGTTGATGATGGTGACAAAGGTAACAGGACCCCCCAGAGCCCGTTGGCCGTGGGGGATGCTCGGATCGAAATAGATTGAATCGCCTTTGTTTAATATGAACTCGCGCGTACCCAGCACGACTTTGACCGTCCCTTCCAGGACAAGGTTGAATTCCTGCCCGCCATGGGAGATGAGCTGCGGCTGGCTCTCCTCGTCGTCATGTGGCTCCAGATTGACGAGCAGGGGCTCCATGGTGCGGTTCTTGAAGTTGTAGGCCAGGGACTGGAAGCCGTAGCCTGGGCAACGCTCGACCTTGACGCCTTCACCGCTGCGGACCAGGGTGTACTTGGCCATGCGCGGGGCCTCGCCTGTGAGCAGAACCGTGTGGTCAACGTTCAGAATCTTCGCCAGAGCCGTGACCGTGCTGATGGGAATGGGCTGCTGGTTGTTCTCGAAGGCAAGGTACTGCTCGGCAGTGATGCCAAGGCTGGCCGCAACGTCAACGACGCTCAATTCGCTGACTTCGCGCAATTCGCGGATTCTGTCCGCTATCTGACGGTTTTGTTCCTGGTCCATATTCGCTCCTGTTTTTTGTTTACTCTAAAATAATATAGCAATATAAAACGAAAATGAAAATTGAAAGGGGGATAATTCCTTGCTTTTTTGCGTTTTCTATGTATCTTATTTGTATCGGAAGATAATATCATCCTCAAAGGTCAGTTGATGCAAGGCAAGATGAAAAAAACAAGAGTTCTGCTTATGGCGTGTCTGTTGGCAAGCCTGACGGCCATTTTGTGCCTTGTTGTCTCCAGGCGTACTGATCATGAAACTGCGCAGGGGGCAGGGGAGGTTTTTTCTGCCACATGGGAAGGTGCTCCTATGCATGGCAAGGTCCCTGACGGTGGAGCCATTGGTGGAAATCGGGGGCAGAGTGCTGGTGAACAGCGTGTTGCTTCTTCTGCAAAAGCGCATCCTTATGCTGGCGGGGGAGGCGTGTTCCAGGTTGTCTCTGTTTCTCCGCAGGAGACCCGTGTGCGCTTTAGTCTGCCTGAAATCCACCTGTCGGAGACGGAGGTGGATGGGCGGCACTATGGCGTCGTCGAGGCGCGTGGAGCCAATCCACTGGGCGTCGAAGGGGCCCCCGAGCTGCCTGTTTTCCGTTGCGATTTCACGGTGGTGCAAGGCGTGAAGCGCAGTTTGAAGGTGCTTTCTGCGACGGTACGCGAGATACCCGCATTGCCGCCTGTGCCTTCGCTTGGGCTTGTGGTGCGTGGCGAAGAGGAACGGATGCCTCTGGAGAATCCAGCTATCTACGGCGGGAACGGCGTTTTTCCTCCAGAGCAGTTGGCGGAGCTACGCGAGTATTGGCTGCGCCGTGTGCCTGGTGTGGGTGTTTCCGTGTCGCCAGTGAGATATGACTTCGCACGTGGTATGCTTTTAGTTGCGGACAGCATTGAGTTTGCCTTCAGCACGGATGTTGAAACAGCCGATGAGTACGCCTGCCTTGACAGCCAAGTTGATTTTTCCACCTTGCAGCTTCGCAGTTTTGCCAATGGCGAGTTGCTGGAGAGGGTCAGGGGAGAGGCACTACAGCCTGGGCATATCCTGATAATTGTCCCGAAAGACTGGAAATCAAGCACTTCTGATTTCGTGTCATGGAAGAAGCGTCTCGGCTATAAGGTGAGCGTAGCCACCTATCCCGATGAAATGGGCGAGGATGTTGCCACATATATTTCGGGAAAATATGAGCAGGATGACGTGTCTCATCTGATACTTTGCGGAGACTGCGGGGATGTTCCGCCCGCCTATACATCGAAGCACACGGTGGAACCAGGGGTGTATGAGCCAACCACCGATGTGGCGTATGCGCTGCTTTCAGGCGAAGACTATGTACCAGACCTTTTTGTGTCGCGCGTACCTAGCCACAGCGCTGCGCAGCTAAAGGGCATTCTGAAGAAGTTCGTCCAATATGAATCCGCGCCGCCAGAGGATGATGGGTGGCGTGGCAAGGCAGTCTTTATGGGGTCCAATGCGAGTGCGACAACGGCTCCATACAAGGGCAAGTATGACAGGGAGCTAATGGCGGAGAACTATGCTTTGCTTCAGGATGCAGGGGTTCTGCCGGAAGGGTGCGCGGAGATTTACGCGCAGAAAGGCGTTGAAGAGAGCACGCTGAAGAATGAGTTGAAGGCAGCACTGAATAATGGCGCCGCTTTTATGGAATATCTGGGACATGGGCACAACACTTACTTTGTGACGAGCGATTATGCCGTGAGCGACGCTAATTCCATGCAGAATGGTAACGCCTTCCCCTTCATTTTTGCGCCAGTCTGTGACACGGGCAACTTTGCCTACCCATCGGGTGACTGCCTGGCAGAGGCTTTTTTCGTAGGGGCTGGTTGCACATTTGGCGTGAATGGTGCGGGAGCTGTGCTGGCTTCTACCAGCCAGACGAAGTGGAACCCGCCTATTCGCAGCGTTTATGAGTTCACGCAGGTTCTCAACGACAGTTACTCGGAGAACCGTCTCTGCTCAATGGGGGCGGTGGTTCATCAGTTGGTCAACGAGGGGGCCAAGCTTGCGGAGAGCTATATTTCTAACAACGATGCCTACTATTACACGAAGCAGATGCATCTTTTCGGTGACTGCAGCATGATGCCGCGTTTACGTTCCCTGCGGGAGGTCGTGGTGACGCCCAGCTTTGAAGACCGAGAAAGCCTTTGCATCACAGTCACTTGGGAAGACGACGAGGAGCCTGTGCCAGGCGCATTTGTCGTGATGACGGACGAGGCAGGAGAACAGGTGGGCGTGGTTTGCACGGATGGCGACGGAGAGGCGCATTTCGCCTGCATCGACGGAACAGCGACCATTTTCGTGAACGATGCTTCCTTCCGCCCAGTCTCTCTGTCAGTTGACTGCTCGGCGCAGGAGTTTTCGTACACGCTTCCCACGATGTATGTCGGCTTGAATACCGCCATTTCCCTGGTGCCTGATGGGTGGGAGATTCAGGAGTTGGAGAGGTTGTGTGAACTGCCAGACGGGCTAGAGTTGACGACAGATGGAATGCTCGTTGGAAGTGCTTCCGTTCCTGGAGATTATGAACTACGTTTTTACTGCTTCGAGAAGAGCCATGGAGGTATCTTGCTGACGTTGTCTCTCAAGGTCTTGCCAGGAGCTGACGCCGATGAAAATGGCAAGGTTTCCACACCCGAACTACTGGAGTTCTTGGATGCTTGTACGTATGCGGTTGAGGCTGATGAAGCACGGGATGCTGCCATCGCACTTTGGCAGGCCAGTGGGGCTTCTGGTGCTGTCCGTGCGTCAGGTGAAGGACTCCGTTCTGGAGAAAAGGCACATCGACTTGAGTTTGAAGTCACCTTGAATGAGTATGTTACAGAGGATTTTCTCATTCAGTTAGGGGCTATTGTCAAGTGCATGGAAGGCAATACTGCATGGATTGAGGCGGATGAAGTCTGCGTTGCGCGTTTGAAAGCAGCCAAAGTGGTGATGAGCCAGATTGATTACAAGGTCAACCAAATAACGAATGTGGCGACTAGAGGTACGGCGCATTATCCATCACAGGCTGAGATGCTTGCAGAGCTGCGTTCATTGGTGGCGGATTTCCCCGCACGCTGCCGTTTCAGCTATGTGGGCCAAAGTGTGCAGGGACGCGAGATGATTGCGCTCCGCGTCAGCGATTTGCCTGAGGACGGGGCTGCACCGCAACTGCTTATTGCAGCCGCCATCCATGGCAACGAACGTACGGGGATGGTTATTGCGCTGAAATTGGCACGTTATCTGGCGGAGAATGGAGGAAGCCTGCTCGGCAAGGCGGTATTCTACATTCTTCCATCGATGAATCCCGATGGATGCGAGGCAGTTACGCGCTATAATGCGAACCACTACGATTTGAACAGGGGTTTCCCTGATGGCGTTGTTTTGGCGCCGTTAGGTACTTTCGCCGAAGGGGATGCGGTGCGCATGGGCAGTCGTGAGCCAGAGGTTCAGGCGTTCATGCGCTGGTGTGCCTCCCACCGCTTTTCGGCTGCGCTTCATCTGCATACAGGCGAAAAGCTCCTATGCTATCCGTATGGCAACGTCAAGAGCACCAAAGAGGAGCGCATTTCGCCAGACAACGACCTGTTTGTTTCGCTCTGCACGACCTACGCCGAGCAGAATCCTGACATCAGCAAGGTGATAAACGCCTACGACTACTACCGTGTCATCGGGGAGGTGCCAGACTGGCAGTATCGCTATTTAGGCACGCTGGCTGCAACGGTGGAGCTCACGGGGAGCAACGCCATCGGCAAGGAGCCGACTACTGACGAGGCACTTGAGCAGTTGTGGCAGAACAACCAGCCCGCATTGCTCGCCTGGGCGGAGGCAGCCTCCACTGGCATATCGCTATCGGTAACTTCTACGTTGGACGGTGCAGCGCTGCCTTTGGCGAAGGTGGAGGCAAGTTATGGGCAGCCTGTTTTCTGCGATGCGGCAGGTCAGTGCCACCGCACACTGCTGGAGGGCACATACTCTGTGACGGTTTCAGCACCTGGCTATGTGCCGCAAGTGATTGACAACGTGCTTGTTCAGCATGGTGAAAGCACACCGCTGGCGGTTGCCTTGCAGCCAGACGGCATCGGTGCATACCTGGAGTTTTCCACTTTGCGTTGCAACCCCCTTGTCGCTGGCCGCATGGAGCTTTGCCTGGATGCGGAATACGACGGAGCTGTTGTTTCAACCGTCTCGTTGCCAGATAGTTGGAATGTCAATCTTTTGACTGGATGCCGTGCGTCGCGTCAGGAAGCAGATGGGGCATGGTCGTACCTCTTCTTGGACGCTGCCGAGGCTAAAATAGCCTTTTCCGTTGCGACAGATGGTGTTGTGACGAATGAAAATCTGGTTTCCGCGACTGTTAGCTGGTATAAGGATGCAGAAAGTGGATGTGTCGCCACCGATGTGAAGCGTCATTGGCTTTGCGCAGAGCCTCGCCAAGCCTCCTTTGCGCTTGCCTCTGGCTGGAATTGCATCGGCTTTACGGGGGCATATCAACTGGATGGTGATTTCTGGGGCTTTTCGGGTAGTGCCTTTGAAAGGTTGTCCAAGGCGTTGCCTGGCCAGGGAGCCTTTGTTTTCTCCGAAAACGAGAGGACACTGACGCTGGAAGGGTGGGATTCCGATGAGGAGATTTTCGGGCAGTATGTGGGCTGGAGCCTCCGTGCCGCATTGAAGCCCCTGGCCAATAATGGATTTTTCATAACCTTTTCAAACGGAACGTATTTCAAACCAAAAACTCTTTTGGTTGGAGATGCATACTGGTGTTTTAAAGAGAAATAGGAGCACACATAATGGCAGAAAAACGCATATTAGGACGTAGTGATTTGGAGATAAGCACCGTGACCATGGGATGCTGGGCAATTGCTGGCGACAGCACCTGGGGAGCACAGGACGAGGCAGATGCCATTGGTGCCGTGCGTACCGCTCTGGAGTGCGGTGTGAACTGCCTTGACACGGCAGAAGGATATGGCAGCGGTGTCTCGGAGCAACTGCTAAGGAAGGCTCTGGAAGGATGCCGCAGCGAGGCCGTTATCTGCTCGAAGGTGTTTCCGCAGCATACGGAACGTTGGGAGGACATGGTTGCCTCCTGCGAGAACAGCCTCAAGAATCTCGGCACGGACTATATCGACCTCTACTATCTCCACTGGCCAAACCGCAAAACTCCTATTGAGGAGATTCTCAAAGGTTTCGACAAGCTTGTGCAGGCTGGCAAGATACGCCATTACGGGGTTTCCAATTTCGGCGTTGGTGACATGACGGAGCTCTTGAAATACGGGCGTGTTGATGTCAACCAGCTGCCCTACAATCTGTTATGGCGTGCCATCGAATATGAGGTGCTGCCTCTTTGCAAGGAGCAGGAGGTCGGCATTGCATGCTATTCACCTTTGATGCATGGGCTTCTGACAGGTAAGTTCAAGGACGGTGCCAGTGTACCTGACTGCCGTGCGCGCACACGCCATTTCTCCAGCGCACACAAGCAGATACGGCATCATGAATCTGGTCAGGAGGAAGCGACCTTCCAGGCTATCGACGAAATACGCGCGATAGCTGCCGAAGTGGGGTGCCCGATGGCGGAACTTGCCCTGGCGTGGCTGATTCAGCGGCCAGGGGTAAGCACGGTCATTGCAGGCGCACGCTCGCCCGAGCAGATGAAGGCCAATGCGAAGGCGATGGAACGCACGCTTTCACAAGATGTTATGGAACGCCTTGACAAGGCGACGGCTTCGCTGAAAGCTGCCTTTGGTGCCAACCCCGACATGTGGCAGTCTGGCAGCGACACACGATACAGATAGTCCATGTGCAATACGCTGAAAATAGGAAGGTTGCGCTACAGTCGCTTTGACAGCGACGGCTGGAAGGGCTGGGTGTGCGAAGGATTCGAGAAGGAGTTTGAGGAAATCGGAACCCTGCTCTCGGAGAACTCCCGAAACGCAGTTGTCGATGCCCTTTGCCGTCGCGTGGCCAAACATGAACGTCCTGGTGGGAATTATTACTCCAAGCTGATGTGGGCGCAGAACGACGGAGCCTTGCAGAAAAAGGAGCTTTTCAGCCTTTTGAAATGGGCTCTTGGGCCAGCGCGTTCCGTCACGATTCTGAAAAACACATCCAAAATGCTGGAAAAAGGTCATTTGTGTCCAAAGCCCCTATTGGGTATAAGACAGCGTAAGGGAAATGGACATCATTTGAATCTTATTGTCACAACGGAGGTTACAGCTCCA
>JAFTAC010000698.1 GCA_017458805.1 Victivallales bacterium
AATATGTCATTCTATCCTTGGTGCTCTCATTTGCACTGCATCTGATTCTCATGTACTCCCTGTCGGAGGTTGCCATCACTCCGCCATTGGCCAAGCTGACCCCGTATGAGGATACCACCATGCCAGTCGCCATCAACCTGGAGGAGATTATCAAGCCCCAGGATGTGCAGAAGCCAAAGCCACGTGAGGATGGCAAGCTCTCCCAGGAGAAAACCACCCCCGAGGGCGTCAGCAGTCCCAAGGAGCTTGTCAAGCAGGCCTACGTGGAGAAGTCCGTCAACAACGTGCTTGAAAAAGACAAGCTGACTGTCCCGATGCCCAAGCCCAAAGTGCAGTTCGGCGGACTGAACATGGGCACCCTCAAGCCCGACCTTCCTGCGCCTCGTGCCGAGATACATGCATCTGCGCCACGACCCAAAATCATCGAAATCGACGCTGCCTCCCTGATGCCAGCAGCCCGCGTGAACCGCCGCCTGACTCCAAAAGTTGAGCGCATCGACGTGCCCACGGTGAAGCTGCCTAGTCTGCTGCCTCCTGGCCCCGTCGTCAAAGGCGAAGGAGCCTCCTACAATGTCAGCATGAAGTTCACACAGCCCAGTTTCGGCGGACCAGGCGTCATCCCAGAAGACGCCCCTCCCTCCACCCCTGGCAACGTCGTCGATAGCCTCAACAACACGCTGGTGCCACGCATACCAGAGCTTCTCAGCAAAGACAGCATCCTCAGCAAAAACACCCCAACGGTCTCCTTCGAGGAGTTCGTCGATATGTCCATCGTCATCAAGGACGACCCCCTGACGGGCGGTGGCTTCTTCATGGCCTCCATCAGCGCCAACGAAAAATGCGACGCCGTGCGGGAAATCCCCAAGGACGTCATCATCATCATCGACCGTTCCTCCAGCATCTCCCCCAACAAGTTCCAGGCCTTCAAGACCTCGGCCATCAGAGCCTTGGAATCCCTGAATCCCCACGACTATTTCAACATCGGCTCGTTTACGGACAAGCCCTTCTCCATGTCCCGCACCTTCCTTCCAGCCACTCCAAGCAACAAGAGCGCAGCGCAACAGTTCATCAACAAGCTGATGCGCGGCGGCACGACCAGCGTTTTCGCTGGCCTCCGCCCATTCGTGCAACTCCCACCCCAATCACCAGGAAGACCCCTCAACATCTTCCTGCTGACCGACGGCATCTCCACCGTCAACATCTACAATGACGATGACTTCCTGCGCACCATCACGGGCATCAACCCAGGCCATGTCTCCATCTTCACATTCAGTGCCGGAAAAGACGCCAACCGCGACCTGCTTGACTTCCTGAGCTTCCTAAATCGCGGCAACAGTTTCCACGCAAGAACCGCAGATGGCACGAATAGCAACCTCACAAACTTCATCACCAACCACAGCAGCCTTCTCATACGCGACCTCGAATACCTGGCCCCGCAAAACCTCATCGGGGAAATCTATCCCAAGAAACTGCAGCATCTCTATCGCGGCTCCGATGTCAAGCTCTACGGCAAATACAGCGCCACCGATACCGAAATCATCTTCAAGGTAGTCGGATACGACGCCGACGGCACCCGCCGCGATGTGATTTTCCGCAAGCCCCTCGCAGAATGCCAGCACACAAACGAGGACCTCGCCAGCGGCTGGGCCGCCAAGAAAATCATCCACCTGCTCGCCGACAAGACCATCTCCATCAACCA
>JAFTAC010000699.1 GCA_017458805.1 Victivallales bacterium
CCTGACCAAACTCGACAACAACGAGACCGTCAACCACATCTTCCTTGGGGTGCGCGCCGCCGTGGCGGCAATGATTCTCCTATCCGCCGTCAAACTTGCGAAGCAGGCGCTGAAAAGCCGCTGGGCGCAGGCCATCGCCATCTTCGGCTTCATCGCAATGGTCTTCTTTGAGATGAACGCCATCCTGCTGGTGGTCATCGGGGCAGTGGTCGGTCTGGCGATCGCCTACCTGCCCATGCTGTTCAATCGCCGCAAACCAGAGGAGCACCCTGCCAAATGAAGCTGCTACTCCTCTACTATCTCTTTGCGAAAATCAGCATCTTCACCTTCGGAGGCGGCTATGCGATGATACCGCTCTTTCAGGACGAACTGGTGACCAAAGGACACTTCCTCAACGAGGCAGAGTTCGCCAACATGGTCGCGCTGGCGCAGGTCACCCCTGGACCCATTGGCCTGAACGCAGCAACCTTCATCGGCTACAGCCAGGCGGGCTTCCTCGGCTCCCTGGCCGCGACGATGGGACTTGCCACCCCCTCCTTCCTTGTCACGATGCTGGCAGCCATCTTCCTGAACAAGTTCAAGGGGAGCGCCCTGATGAAAAACCTCCTATCAGGCATCCGCCCTGCCGTCGTCGGCCTGATTGCGGCAGCCGTCATCTTCTTCGCGAACACATCGGTCTTTTCAGCCCCCCTGAACAACCTCTGGACGAAAGGAAAACACTTCGGCCTCTGCTGGCAGGGCACTCTCATCTTCGCCATAACTCTTTTCCTGCAATTGAAATACAAATGCAATATGTTCGCCCTGCTCCTTCTCTCCGCACTGCTGGGCTGGCTGCTCTTCCTATTCTAGCCAACACTTGAGGTCAACCATGAAAAAACAACTTTTCCTTCTTTCCTTCCTTCCACTGCTCTCTCTCTTTGCCGACCTGGCCATTGTCGCACCTCCAAAGGACGGTACGGCCACCCTCATCAAGGAGCCGCAGCGCAAGTTCCTGCTGATGTCCCGCGAGGATCGCAAGGCCCTGTCATTCGACCCTGAAAAGGCAAAGGCGATGCGCATCAGCAACCGTGGCGACCAGCCACAGCCGCTCACCCTCGAATGGAGCGACACAGCCCCCGCCGAGGGCAAAACCTACACCGTCACCGTGAAACGCCTCCCCGACGGCAAGCTCTTCTTCAACGCCACTACCGACAAGCTCACCGTCCAGGTCGTCAATCTCGAAATCGCACGCAACTACGAGTGGACGGTCGCCACCAAAGACGGGCAGGCCACCTCCACCTTCAAGACCGAGGACCTGGCCCCGCGCCTCCTGCAATTCGCCAATGTCCGCAACGCACGCGACTTCGGTGGACGCATCGGCATGGACGGACGCCGCGTCAAGCAGAGCATGATGTTCCGAACCAGCGGCCTGAACAACAACGCCCAGATTGTTTACTATAAGCTGGACGAGGTGATGCAACTCCACGAGGAGGGCAAGCTGGAGGCCATGGGCGACCAGGGAAAGAAGCTGGAACACCAAATCAAGCGAGGCGAGAAAATCGACCCCAAGTTCATCCGCCTCATCAAATCCACCCCATCCGAGCCTGGCAAGCCCAAACTCAACGATGAACAGCGGCAGTTCATTCTCGACACCTTCGGCATCAAGACCGACATCGACCTCCGCTCCGACATGGAGTGCTACGGCATGACGGGCTCCCCGCTCGGCCCCACCGTGAAGTGGTACCAGTGGTCCTACAGCAGCTTCGGTTACAGTTACCTCTTCACATCCAATGGCTACAAGAGCTTCAAGACCGTCTTCACACTGATGCTTGACGAAGCCAACTACCCCATCGTCTTCCACTGCATTGGCGGAGCCGACCGCACTGGCGTGCTTGCAACCGTGCTCCACGCCCTGCTCGGCGTCGATGAGAACGAACTTGCCAAGGACTATGAGTCCACCTGGCTCTCATCCACCTGCGGAGTCGTTGACAAAGTCCACCGCCAGTGGTTCGAGACCTTCCTCGGGCGCATCGCCAAATACGATGGCGCCAATTTCCGCGAAAAGGCCGAGAACTTCGCCATCAAATCCTGTGGCCTCACCATGGATGAAATCAACAAATTCCGCGACATCATGCTGGAGAAATAAGCCTGTCCTGTGTCTGGCGCTTCAGCGCCAGGTTTCTGTCTTGTGCCCGCCGCGCAAGCTGCGGGAAAGAATAACCCAAGGAGCAAAAAACAATGGAACAAGACATTTTAGTCGGAACCCTCGTGCAGGTGAATGAAAAGACGGAGAGCTACCTCCGCCAAATCATCCCCTACGGCTTCGAGAGCTTTGCCTTCACCTTCGGCCACAACGTCGCCGCCAAACGCGATCCCGTTGAGCTTGCGGACAAGATCATGCCCATTCTCGAAGAAGCACATGTTAAGGTCGGCGCCATCTCCATCTTCGGCAATCCCCTGAAGGATGACGAGAAGGCGGAGCAGACCCGCAAGGACCTCAACCGCCTCGTTGAGTGCGCACACCTATTCAAGACTGACGTGGTCACAGGCTTCACGGGCCGCGTCCCAGGCGTGCCCGTGAACGAATCCATCCCCCGCTTCAAGGAGGTTTGGACGCCCATCGTGGAAAAGGCGGGTGCCCTTGGCGTGAAGGTCGGCTTCGAGAACTGCCCGATGGGCGGAACATGGGGCAGCGGCGACTTCAACATCGCCTTCAACCCCTCCGCCTGGGAACTGATGTTCGAGGCTATTCCGCTGCCGAACATCGGCCTTGAGTGGGAGCCATGCCACCAGATGACGCAGCTCATCGACCCCATCCCGCAAATCAGGCAATGGGGCAAGCGCTTCATCCACATCCACGGCAAGGATGCCACCATCAGGCGCGACCTGCTGGCCAAGTTCGGCTTCATGTCCCTCGAAAAATTCGTCTGGCACCGTACCCCTGGCTTTGGCGATTCCAACTGGAAGGACATCTTCACGGAGCTTCGGATGGTCGGCTTCAAGGGTTCCATCGACATCGAAGGATGGCACGACCCCGTCTATCGCGGCGACCTGGAGATGACAGGCCAGGTCTATGGCCTGAACTACCTCAAGGATTGCCGTGGCGGCAAGTTCGTCCCCAACCCCGCTTAAGCCAAACAATGCCCCAAGAGACAGAAAACAACCTGAATCCCGCAGAAGGCCTGACGGTCGAACAGATCTTCATCCCAGCCTCCGAGCTCGTTTTCACCACCACGCGCGCCTCAGGTCCTGGCGGCCAGTTCGTCAATCGGACGGAGAGCGCCGTGCAGTTGCGCTTCGATGCAGCGCACTCCCCTTCCCTGCCTGAAGACGTGCGCCAGCGCCTCCTGGCAGCAGTCGCCACGCGTCTCACGGCAGAGGGGCTTCTGCTCATCGACGTACAGAAGGAGCGCAGCCAGCTCCGCAACAAGGAGCTGGCCCTCGAAAAGCTTGTAAAGCTGATTGCAAAGTCCCTGCATCCTCCCAAGAAGCGCATTCGCACCAAGCCGACAGCCGCCTCCAAGGAGCGACGCCTCCAGCAGAAAAAGCGCGATTCGGAAATCAAGAAAAACAGGCGAAAGCCTACAGAGTAGCCTGTCCTGTGCTCGGCGCTTTTCTTACCTGTCCTGTGCTCGGCGCTTTTCCTACCTATCCTGTGCTCGGCGCTTTTCCTACCTGTCCTGTGCTCGGCGCTTTTCCTACCTGTCCTGTGCTCGGCGCTTCAGCCCCGAGTTAAACCTCCACCCATAATTCCCCCAAAAACATGAAAAAAGCACTCTTTCTCCTGCTCCTCAGCCTGGCTTTTGTTGCCCAGGCAGCCTCCCCTAAGTACATCTTCCTCTTCATCGGCGACGGCATGTCCACGCCCCAACGCATGCTTGCAGACGAGTTTGCACAGAAGGCGGGGCACGGCCATCTCACGATGAACACGCTCCACTACTCGGCCACCACTCGTACCTGCTCCGCCAGCTCACTGGTCACCGACTCGGCGGCGGCAGCCACCGCCATCGCCTGCGGAGAAAAGACCAACAACGGACGCATCGGCATGAGCGCCGACGGTGAGCGCAAGCTCGAATCCTGCGCAGAAGTCGCGCACAAGAAAGGCAAGAAGGTAGGCATCATCACCTCCATCACCATCAACCACGCCACACCTGCGGGCTTCTACGCCCACCGCAAATCCAGAGGCGAGCTCTATCGCATCAGCCTCGACCTCGTCAACTCTGGCTTCGAGTACTTCGGCGGCGGCGGCTTCGCCAACAAACACGACGACACCAAGGACTCCGAATACAAAGGAAACATCTTCGACCTGGCGGCTGCCGCCGGCTACACCATCTGCAAGGACAAGGAGTCCTTCTTTGCCCTGCCCTCCAAAGTTGACAAGCTCATCGCCGTCGCGGGCAACGGTGGCCTCCCCTTCGCCATCGATGGACAGGAGAGCGCCCCCACCCTTGCCGACTACACGCGCAAGGGCATCGAAATCCTCGACAACCCCAACGGCTTCTTCTTTATGATTGAAGGCGGGGAAATCGACCACTGCGGCCACGCCAACGACGCAGCCTCCAACCTTCGCGAAGTGCTGGCCATGGACGACGCCGTCCGCGTCGCCATGGATTTCTACGAGAAGCACAAGGACGAGACGCTGGTCATCATCACGGGCGACCACGAGACAGGTGGCATGACCATGGGCTTCGCAGGCACGGGCTACAACCTCTATATGGAGCGCCTCGCCAACCAGAAATGCTCCATCAACAAGTTCAGAGAGATTGTCGTGAAGGCGAAAAAGGAAAAAGCCGACTTCTCCTTCGAGGATGCCAAGCCCCTGCTTACAAAATACTTCAACTTCGCCTTCGAGGGCGATATCAAGGAAAATCCAATGGTCGTGACCGAAAAGGAACTGGCCTCCCTCCTGGAGGGCTTCAATGCAGACAAGCCTGAAAAGGCGGATAAGTTCGCCAATGCAGCGCGCCTCCTCATCAGCGCGAAGTCTGGCGTTGGCTGGACCAGCGGTGCCCACACGGCCCTGCCCGTGCTCACCACCAGCGAGGGCGTCGGCGCAGAGCTCTTCACGGGCTTCATCGAAAACACCGACATCTCCATTAAACTCAAATCCCTGCTGTAAAGGTGTATGTCAGGACAAGAGACAAGTGCAACAGGATCGCAGAATGCACCTATGCGCATTCTGACGGGAGTGCTGCGCTTGCCACGCTTATCGAAGCACGACCTCTGCATCCTTTTGGTGCTGGCGGTCTGCACGACGTTTCTGTTGCTCATCCCGCCGCCCGCCCGCCTGGCTGCCCAAAGCGGCTTTCGTGCGCGGGCGCGTGTGCTTGACGTCGATAACAGCCTCATCGAAAAGCACAACCTCGTCCTCTTCGGCTCCCAGCGGCTGAACGTGAAGATACTGAATGGTCCCTTGAAGGGGCACACCTTTCCAGCCGCCAACGAACTGCGTGCGCAGATGGAGCTGGACAAGCTCTTCAAGCCAGGCGACACAGCTGTTGTCGTCATCGACAAGCCCGACCCTGTGGAGGGCGACATGCTCTATGCGCAGGACCACTCTCGCATCGGCTGGACCATCGTGCTCTTCGCCCTCTTCTGCATCCTGCTATGCGTTTTCGGCGGATGGACAGGTTTCAACGCCCTGCTCAGCTTCCTCTTTAGCTGCCTCGTGATATGGAAGGCGGTCATCCCTCTTGCCCTGCGTGGCTGGCCAGCCAGTTGGACCATCTTCGGAAGCGTGGTCTTCCTGACCGCCGTCATCATGTACCTTGTCGCGGGACTGAACAAACGCGGCGTCACCGCCTTTCTGGGGGCGACGCTGGGCATCCTCGTGGGCCTGCTCACAGCGCACCTCTTCACAGCCCTGCTCAAAATCAACGGCTTCACCCTGCCATACGCGCAGGCACTTCTCTTTTCGGGCTATGATTTCCTGAATCTCAGCGACATCTTCGCGGGGGCCATGATACTCGCATCATCAGGTGCCGTGATGGATTTGGCAATGGACATTGCCTGCGGCATCGAGGAGGTCAGCCGACACAATCCAAACCTCTCACGCCTTGAACTCATGCGCTCGGGGCTTCGCATCGGGCGCAGTGTCGTAGGCACCATGACCACCACCTTGCTCCTGGCCTATTCAGGCGGCTACATCACCCTGCTGATGATGTTTTGCGCCCAGGGAAACTCTCCCTGGGACTTCATCAACAACCCGCTCGTCGCAGCCGAGTCCGTCAAGACCCTCATCGGCAGCTTCTCCCTCGTCCTCGTCGCCCCATTCACCGCCCTACTGGGCTCTTGGTTATACCACAAGACGGCAACGGCCCGAGAAGCCAACAACGATAGC
>JAFTAC010000700.1 GCA_017458805.1 Victivallales bacterium
CAAGGTGGCGAGCTGAACCTGATTGGTGTCCACATCGCCCCATACGCCCAGGGGAACATCTTCAACCACGAGCCACGCCGAAAACGTAAGTTGTTGATGCACAAGCGAGAAATCATGCGATTGAAGAAAAATATCGAAGCCAAGGGGCTGACACTGATTCCCCTCGCGTTCTACTTCGGTCATAGGGGCAAAATCAAGGTTGAGCTAGGCCTCTGCCGCGGCAAAAACACCGTTGACAAGCGCGAAGACCTGAAGAAGAAGATGGATGACATTGAAGTGCGCCGTGCCCTCTCCAAAAGGCAGTCGCGCATTATATAGTGTATTGTAATTATGAAGGTTATCGATTTTAATTTTGACCTCCCAGAGGAGCTTATCGCCCAGCATCCTGCCGCTCACCGCGATGAATCGCGCATGTTGGTCATGGACAGACAAAGCGGCGAATGTTCCATCCACGGCTTCCGCGATATCGTCAACTATTTCGAAGCTGGCGACTGCCTGGTCATCAACGATACGAAGGTCCTGCGCGCACGGCTCTGGGGAACGCGCAAAAGAACAGGCGGGCGCGTGCAGGCATTCGTCCTGAAGCAGGTTGGCCCCAAGGAGTGGGAGTGCATGCTCAAGCCAGGGCGTCGCCTCCCGCCAGGCTCCGTCGTGGACCTGGAGGGCTTTGGAAGTTTCACCGTCACTGACAAGCTGGCGGACGGCACATTTGTCGTGCATTTCGACGTGCCCGACGTCTATGAGCTGATGGAAAAGGCGGGGCAGATACCTCTCCCGCCCTACATCACGCGCACGCCCACACGGGAGGACCAGGAGCGCTACCAGACAGTTTACGCCAGCCATCCAGGGGCCGTGGCGGCCCCCACGGCTGGCCTGCATTTCACGCAGGAGATATTGGGGGAGCTGGAGGCAAAGGGCGTGAAAATCGCGCGTCTCACGCTGCATGTCGGCGCGGGCACCTTCAAGCCCGTCAGCGTGGAGAACATCGAAGACCACATCATGCATGAGGAGACCTACATCCTGCCAGGCGAGGCGGCGGAGCTCATCAACGGAACCCATCGCAACGGCCACCGCGTCATCTGCACGGGGACGACGACCGTCCGCGTGCTGGAGACATGCGTCATACCAGGCACGCGCGAAGTGAAGCCAGGCACAGGAAACACCTCAATCTTCCTCTATCCGCCCTACAAGGCAATCGTCCCCGACGCCCTGCTGACCAACTTCCACCTTCCGCAATCCACGCTGCTTATGCTTATCTGCACCTTCGCAGACAAGGAGAAAATCATGGCCGCCTACAAGATGGCTGTTGACAACAGGATGCGCTTCTTCAGCTACGGTGACTGCATGTTATTGAAGTGAAGCGTCTTCGGGCGTTTTTCTCAAACAAGTGCATTAATGCCCTCTTAACGAGACACAAGGTGTGAACCCCAGTTCCTCCTGCATCAGGATGGTCACGGGAATGCCGATGAGAATGGGGAAGACGGATGTGTTGCCAAGCACCGTCAAGGCGAAGAAGACGACATTGACCTCGGGATAGGCGGTTGCCACGGCGGGCGAGATGATGGCCGTCTCAAGCAGGGAGGCCATAAGAATCGCCCCGGTGTGGAAAAGCAGGTCGCGAACGGTGCGCAACGCAAAGGCGCGTCCGGCATATCGCCGCCACAGATACCACACGACGCAAGGCCCCAGGAAATTGGCGGCGAACCCCGCCAGCGACGACCAGCGCAGCGCATCGTCGATGATGTCCGCTATCATGTTCCCACAGCCACACGCCATGCACCCTATCGGACCGAAAAACACGGCGTAAATCGGTCCAAGTGCCGTTACGGGACGGACATCCGTGAAGCCTGGAATCAGGTTCATCGCCTTGAAGGGCGCCGCAAACACCATGTAGATGAAAAACAGCAGAAAGAAACGCCAGACGCGCTGTTTCATGCGGAACCCTCCTCTTCATCCTTCGCATTTTCACCTTTTTGCGGGAATTCGATGATTTCCGCCAGACTGCCGATGATGACCAGTATTGCCCCCAGCAGAATGAAAGGCGTCAACTTGACATGCTCAATCAGACTTTCTGGAAGAATCAAGCCCCAGATAAGCGTAAAAACGATTTCCGTTGAATAGACTATGGTCGCATTTGCAGCTGTAACACGTTTCAAGCCAAAGATATTCAATGCCTGGGATATCGCCACGACAAAGTAGGCGTAGATGGTCCAGGAGGCCACCAGCGTCCGTGAATAGGGCAAAGCCAGAAACAGGCGTGGCTCGTCGCATAGCCAACCCACAAAGGAATAGCCGCTCGCAAAAAGCTCAAGGAATATCGCGATGGCCAGCGGGTCGTGCTTTTTGGCAAAATCAGTCAGCAGAACGATGAAGACAGCCCGCAGCAGGCACCCCACGCCCATAAGGGCAAGGCCTTGAAGATGCCCTCGATGAAGCGTCTGCCCCAGGGCCAACACTATTCCAGTGCAGACAAAGAGGACGGAAAGCCAGGTCTTCAGCGGGATTTTCCGATGCATGGTCAGCAGCACCACGGGCAGCACTACGACGGTCATGCAGAAGGTGAAGGCTCCCGAAGCGATGTCAAATGACTTGATTCCATAGAGATACAGCGTATTATAGGCTGCGCTCAGGATGGCAAGCCCAAGGCACCCCAGCCATAATTTGCGTCCCTGGATCCTCCAAGCCTCCAATGCCCTGCGATAGAACGCTGCAAAAAGCAGCAGCGCCCCAACGAGGCTGGTGACGCATGAGGTCGCACATGGAGGCACATCCTTCGGTATGCAGGTATAGAGGATGGTCTCCATCGACCAGCACAGGGTCACGCACAAAAGACATAAATTCGCCTGTAAGCGATTCATTCCGCGAAACTAGCGAACAAAGATATCGGGAATCCATCCCAGGCTTCCCCATTCGCCGGAGTTCATGCTGACGGCGTGTCCGTCTGCCATCAGGCAGTTGGCGCGGTCGCCATGGTAGAGCGGGATGCGCTCATAGCCGCCAATTGTTCCATCGCGGTAGCGGTTCACATAGTAGTTGCTCATGTTGTTGTTGTTCGTGAAGCTGTCGAAGATGATGGCGGACTCGGTGGGTTGAAGCGGTGTGCCGCTGGTCAGGTTGTTCTTGGTTGGGATGCGGATGGTATGGGCTCTCGTATTGGGGTCCATATAGTACATCTTCGTGCCGCTGTTGTAGTTCCAGCTGTCGGTGAACCCCGTCATGCGCCAGATTCCGTAGCCTGCACCCGAGGCCTCGCCCGTATAGGAACCGACATTGTGCTGGATGGAGGGGCAGCCGAAGACGCCGATTTTGCTTTTTCCAGGAGATTCGATGCAGCCAGTGCTCACCAGCTTCGCCTTCCAGTTCATGCCGCCCGTCTCAACCTGGTAGCTGTTGATCATCGGCGTAAAGCCCTCGTGGTCGTTCATGTAGATGGCCAGGCAGACGCCGATGTTCTTGAGGTTGGAAATGCATTGGATGCTACGCGCCTTTTCGCGCGCCTTGGAAAGAGCTGGCAGAAGCATCGCCGCCAGAATCGCGATGATGGCTATCACCACAAGCAGTTCGATAAGCGTAAAGAGTCGTTGCTTTTTCATGTTCTTTCTCCTTTAATGGTTGTTATGTAAGGACTGATTCAATCCAACTGGTAATGGAAGGCCTTGCCGTCGATGGAGAGGTCTGCCTTGCCGGCGTCCGTGATGTCCAGACGCTGCTTCTGGCCGGCGGGTGCGCCGTCCTGCTTCAGTGGGGTGGCGTTTTCGCAGTCAAGTCCCTTGATGGTCTCGGCGGCGATGAAGGGAACGGGGGTCAGGCGTGTCTTGCCGTCAACCTGCCGAAGCAGATAGGCGCGCGAGGCGGTCATCTCGGGGAACTCGGTAGGCTCGCCATTGCCGTTCATATAGGTAAAGCACTTGCCGCGCGAGTAGCTCACCTTGTGGCCGTTGACCAATGCCGTGTATTGCAGCAGCTTGTTGGGGACGATGGCCACGTGGCCGCAGTTTGGCGGCAGCTCGAACTCCTCGCCGTCGGCGTTGACAACCCACTTGCTGTCGCTGCGGTTCACCCACGTCTCCAAACCGTTCGGGTACTTGGCATAGACGCGCCCAACGGAGGTCTTGCCGCTCTTGAGCATCTGGCTGGCCGTCATCATCTTGCCGTCGATGTCGTACAGAATCGCCACAGGCGACTGCCCGCTGTAGTACTCCTGCACCTGGCGTATCATAAAGTAACTGCGCAGGACGTGCTCGTAATCTTTCATTGTGGCTGCTCTCCCCTGCCAAATCATGCCGTTCTTCTCGCCACTCTGGCCCAGGTGGCCGATATTGCCGAAGAGAATCTCATGGGCAATAAACGAGTCATTGCCATCGGCGTTCTGCGGGCGCAAAACAGGCCAGTCAGCCCCCGTGAAGTTCTCCAATGGGTTGATTCTGCGAAGTTTGAAATCGGCAATGAGAGGCAGTCCATCCTTCGTGTCGTTGCTTACGGCGTAATCGACATCCAGCAGTCCAGCCCAGAAGAAGGCGGAGCAACCCTCGCTCCAGACAGGCCCGTTCAGCATCTTCTTCTGCTGCAAGGCCACCAGGCCGTAGTCGCGCAGAACGGTGGCGAACTTGCCCGCGCCAGGCGCCTTGGCATCGCAATCGACGTCGGCCCACGGCGGCGCGTTGGTGGTCTCGTCCATATACTGCGCGTTCATCTGCGGGAATTTCTTGAGCAGCAGCGGGATGTAGTGCCGCTGCTGCGCCAGCTGCACGGAGGGCTTCGGGCGGAACTGCCCGTCCCAGCCAGGCATGTAGGCGCCGTTGCTCATGATGGAGAGCATGCCGTAGTTGAAATAGGCGGGTTCGTTCAAGGCGTTCACCACGCGGTTGTCGCCGTAGAGGCCGATGCGCTTCACATACTTGCGGACCTCGCGGACGAGGGTCTTCGGAACCTCGTCGTCGCCGTTCTGGCGGCTGCCATACAGCTGGAAGGAGATGTCGTTGGATTCGATAGGCGTGCGAAGCAGACCTGTATGATAGCGGACGAAGATGTCCGTGGCGCCATAGTCGTGGATGCGCTTCCACATCGCAATCTCCTCGGCCAGGTCGTTCTTGCGGCCCTGCAACGGGTAGGCGCGTGTAGAGCAAACCAGCTTCCCAGTCTCCTCCAGGAAGCACGAAGGCGGGTTTGCAATGTTGGGCATCACGTCGTCCAGCTCTCCCGAAACGGTGATGTACATCCTCTCGTAGATGGGGTTGCGGCTTCCGTCGGTCAACGGCGCGTAGTTGCTGCCGCCCATGATGCGGGCGGAGCTGTCGTCATAGACGCGGGCGCCGTCAATCGCCTTGATGCCCCTGCCCTCCAGCAGCTCGAAGGCGTTGGAGAAGTACCAGTCGAGGAAGACGGACATCAGGTAGTCGTCCGTCGCCAGAAGGCGCGGATAGTTCCAGCGGTTGTTGAGGTAGGTGAGCGCGAAGAGGCGCGGCTTCGGCGTGTTCTCGGTCTTGCCGCAGTCGAAGGCAAAACCGCCGTCGCTGAGGGACTTGGCCTCCACCGCCAGCGACTTTCCCTTGATGGAAAGGTTCAGCTCAAAGCGGAAGGACGCGCCATTCTTCTCCCACTTCCAAGTGGTTTTCACTTTCTCGCCGTCAAAATTGCAATTCTCCAGCGTAGCCTTGACAGAGGTATCGCCAGGGACGAAATCCACCTCGCCGACCTTTGCATGGATGCCGCCATTCACGGCTGGACGGAAGCTCTTGCCGTTGAAGGCGGCAGTAATGTCGCTAAGTGTACCAGTCGCAGGGACATAGCGGTAGCTCACGGTGGCGTCACTGCCCTTGTACGAGAAGGCAAACGCATCGTCCTCCTTGGCGACGGCATTTGTTGCCCCCTTGCCCATGCCAATCGGCATGATGCCGTCTGGCGTCGTCGGGAAGGGAACGTCCTTCATCTTGCTTGAATCCACCATCTCCACCTTTGGCACCTGGTAGGCTCCCAGACGGTCGAAGCAGAGAAAGTCGTTTTCCACGCGGTTCGACAACTTGCTGAATTGGATGGAAAGCACCTTCAGGGGGAAGACCGCCTTCTCGGGAAGCAGAGCTGCGCCGCATCCCCACCAGCGTACCTTCGCCCAGCGGCTGCCAGTACCCGAAAGCGTCACCTTGTGGCGCACGCCATTTGCATCCTCCAGCGCAATGGTTGTCGTCGGCGCAGGGCCAGAAGGTCCAAAGAGCCAGAGGTCAATGCCCGCAACCTTCTCCGCAATCACAATCGGGGCGGGCGGTGTCAGCGTGACGGCGCCACTTGGGGGCAAGTCCAGCCGTGCGACCATCTCGCCCCACAGCTTGGTCTGGTCCGTCGCCGACAGCTTGCCCCCCTCGGAGACCTGCCACTGCCCCAAATCACCCTTTGCACAGTCCCAAAGAAGTGCCGAGTGCGGCTGCGGCCCCTGGATAATCTCCAGCGGGCGCACCCTCCACTCCGATTCATCATACCCCACGGCCTGCAAAGCACACACCAATGCCATCAAAACAATCAACCAACTCTTTTTCATCGCATGTCTCACATTAATCTTGTAAAAACCCTGTCCTAAAAGTATAATACACAAACTTGATTATTCAAGCTGACTTCTCAAACAGGCAGAAGATTCTTTTACTTCACTGTGACCTTGAAAAATCGTTCTGTTGTGGTACATTGTTAGGCAGTTGACCCATCCCAAGAACAACCAATGGAGTGTTTTTATGAAGTGGTATTGTATTCCAGAGCGTTATGATTGCATAGACGCCCACAACCACGTCTGGGGCGGCCCCAGCAACGGCCCGCTGAACGTGGAACAGACCAAGCAGCTGCTTTATTCGGCGGATTGCCTTGGCATTCGCAAACTTTGCGTCTCCTACCCCATCACAAGGCCAGGCGTCACCGTCGAGGCCATGCGCTACGTGAACGACATCGTCATTGAGGCGATGAAGTTCAGCGACCGCCTCATCGGATTCTGCTTCGTGGATGCAGCGCTCGGCCAGCCAGCCGTCGATGAGGTCAAGCGGTGCATCGTGGAGAACGGCATGGCGGGCATCAAGATGTACCACCAGCAGTTCCTTGATGACGACGTGCAGGCCCCCGTGATGGAGCTGGCCGCCGAACTGGGCGTGCCTGTCCTGATGCACGCAGGCAAATGCACCGACCCCGCCACGATGGCGGCGCAGCCATACCTCAGCAACGCCTCGCAATTCCTCAGTGCCGTCAAGAAGTTCCCGAACACCACCTTCATCCAGGGGCACATCGGCGGCGGCGGCGACTGGCAATGGAACCTGCGCATGCTGGAGGAGATGGACTCCGAAAACTACTTCATCGACATCAGCGGCTCCGTCATCGACGCCGGTATCGTCCGCCGCACCGTCAACGCCGTCGGCATCGACCATGTCCTGTTTGCCACGGACTGCTCGATGGAAGAAGGCGTGGGCAAGGTCCAGGCAGCGGATTTGACCGATGACGAATACATGAAACTTTTCTCTGGCAATATGAAGCGCATCTTCGCGCGCAGGAGGGCATGATGCTTTTTGTTATCAATACAGCTGTCGGCCATTGGCCTTTCCGTCAAATACCAAACCAGACGCTACCCGAACTGCGCCGCTACTTGATTGAGCAGGGCATCGGCGGAGCCGCCGTCTCCTCCACGAACGCCGTCTTCTACAAGAACACGCAGGACGGCAACCTGGAGATTGCCCGCGAACTGGAGGAGTACGATGGCTTCTTCGTGGGTGTCGCCACCCTTAATCCCCTCTATGCCGCCTGGGAGCGCGATTTGGAGACTTGCGCAAAGCTGGGCTTCCGCGCCCTGCGCATGCTCCCCAAGTACCACGCCTACGAATGGAGCGCACCCGAGGCACAGGCAATGATTACGAAAGCAGGCAAGCTGGGGATGCCCGTGCTGGTTCCGCACGAGCTGGTCAACTTCCGCCAGCGCCATCACCTTGAGCCAGAGAAGCCGTTGAACTTCAACGAGTTCCTAAAGGTGGCCATCGCGAACCCGAAGACCGATTTCATCTATATGGAGACGGGCGTGAATCCAGCAGGCGACTATCCCAAAAACCTCTATTTCGAGATGTCCCGCTATCGCTCTTCGTATGGCGATACGCTGGCGACGCTTGTCAAGAACGTCGGGGCAGACCATGTGCTTTTCGGCACAGGCGCACCCTTCAAGGCCGCCGAGCCCGCCATCCTCAAGCTGCACACCAGCAAGCTTTTCCGGGACGAACTGGAGCTGGTCAGCTGCGAGAACGCACGCCGTCTGCTGAAGCTGTAGCCTGCCAACGCCATGCCGCGCGTCCTGTTCATAGACGTCGCCCCCTTTGTCGGCGGTGCCCAGGCAAGCTTCCGCACCCTCATCGAGTGCGCGGAAGAGTGCGAAAAGGCCCTGGCAGTGGGCGCCGGGCTATGGCAATGGCGTGGGGCAGAGCCCGCGCCTCTCCAGGCAGGGCAATGGCGCAGGGCAGAGCCCGCCCCTCTCCAGGCAGGGCAATGGCGCGGCATGGAGATGCGCGGGCTCTGTCCCGCGCTTCGGTTAGCCACCTCCCACTGGCATGCCACCCTTGGAGGCTTCTTGAAATACAGTTGGGAGTGTTGGAAGAACCGTGGCCCCCTGCTAGAGTTCATCCACTGCTTCAAGCCAGACATCATCCACTGCAACACGGTGCGCTCCGCGCTGCTTCTGTGTGCGCTGCCGCACCTGGAGGCGCGAATCATCGTCCACGACAGGGACTTGCGGATGCCGTCAAAAGCGCGCCATTACGTAGCCAAGCGACTTTCCCCCTTTGTTTTCGCCGTCTCATCGACGGTCTGTGAAAAGTGGCGTGGAATCGTGCCTGACAACCACAGGGTTGTTCTTTTCAATGGCTTTGATTTGGAGGCGATTGCGAAGACAAAGCCCGCCTTGCCCGATGCCCGTGACACCGTCATCATCGCCGCAGACTTCGAGCCTTGGAAGCGTCATCAACTTTTTTTGAATGCAGTTGCGCTGGCCCAGGAGAAACGCCCGCAGCTGTGTGCTATTCTCAAGGGGCGGTTGCGCCCCTCTTCAGCAAAGTATCTGGAAACGCTACGTAACTACGTCAAAGAGCGTCAGATCAACCATGTGCGCTTCATCGTTGACGATATGCCAGCCCTTCCATGGATAGCCTCTGCACAGGTGCTTGTCACCTGTTCAGAGAATGAGCCATTCGGACGCACTGCCGTCGAGGCGCTGGCACTCGGAACGCACGTTGTCGCCACGGAGACCGCCCTGGCATCCGAGTTGTTCCACCTGGACGGCGTCACACAAAGTGACGCCACTGCCATCTCCCTCTCAAAGACCATTTTGCAATCTCTTGACGTACCGCCGCCAGCCCCTGACCTCGCTCGCTTCTCCAAGGAAACTCTTGCAGAGGAACTGATAAAAAACTATGCACGAATCATGGGGGACATTAGTTCGCCTTTGCAACACTAAGGAATGACATGAACCTTTTGGGCACACAAAAACTCCCCTGTACCATAACAACTCTCATACTGCTGATAATGGAAACTCTCTCCTTTGCACAGGTCACCATAAGCATGGTTGATTTAGATGAGGACGGCGAACCAGAAGTTGTCCTCGAAAACGAATATCTGAAGGTCGGCGTCCTGACGGGCAAGGCCCCGCAGAATCCGCCTGAAAAGCTGAACGCCAATGGAAAGCCCATTCCAAGCAAATACGCTCGGCGTTTCAACTGGGGCGGCTGGATATGGGAAGTACACTATAAACCGACGGGCAGGGAGTGGTTCGTCCACGAAAACACCAACTCAGAAAACTGGTTCGGCATCCCTGAATGCTTTGAGGAGGCCATCCGCATGAAGGAGCTGGAGCCAGGCAAATATGCCGTCCTTGTGCCAGGCATCGGCACCGCCACTGGACTTGGACAGTGCTTCCGCTGGTCGTTCACGGAAATTGAATACGCACCATGGGAGATGCATCTGGAGTGCGAAATCGATGGTGCCTGGCGAGAAGAATCACCAGCCTTCGATCCCGCCCCCGCATGGAGGCTGCGTTTCGTTCAGAAGATTGACACGCCCTACGGCTATGGATGCGCCTGCGAGAAGAGCATCGTCATGCGGGCTGGTTCGTCCCGCCTGGAGATACAGCGCAGCATCCAGAACACAGGCAGCCAGCCGTGGCGCACCACCTGGTTCACCCATGGCTTCTGGGGGCAGGGTGAAAACAACAAGCTGGACAGCGACTGCTGGTCAACCATCCCGATACGCCATTTTACCAGCCAAACCATCGACACGGAGCGCGCCTTCCTTGCCAACTTCCTTCCAGGCAACTACTGGGGCCCCATCACAGCCGAGGAGCTGGGCGGCAACTGGCATGTCGCAGGAAACGCAAAGACAGCCGACATCTTCCTCACCGCACTGGACAAACCCATCGCCTTCTTCCGCAACTGGACAACCGCCCAGACCTACTCCTGCGAGCCCTTCCTCGCAATCGACCTGAAACCTGGCGAAACCTTCTCATGGCTTGATATGCGCATGGCGGGAAATGGCTTGCAAGGCGTCAAGGCTGTCGGCGACAACGCCATGCTTGACTGGCAGATCTCGGAGGATGGGCTGCTGCACTTTGCCATCCTGCCTGGCTTCAAGGGCAATGGCAAAGCGACGATAACAGGAGCAGTCAGCGCAGACGGAATGCAAACACCCATCGCCATTGAATCAGAGAATAGTCAATATGGGCCAGATGCACCTGTCCGCATGTCTGCCATCATCCCGCAAGAGTACATCGGCAAAACTGCCAAAATTGCCCTGACCGTCCAGCTTGGCGGCAAGACATTGGTGAAGGTGGAGGAGAACTACAGGCTGGCAGTGAAGCCACGCACGGAAATACCAGTTTTGCAGAATCATCCAAAGGCGGTTGTTTTCACCGAAATGCGTCAGGACAAGGAGGGAAAGCTGCTTCTCACGCCTGTCGCAAAGTTCTGGGAGCTCTATCTGGAGGCCGCTGGCTTCCAGGTGCAGCACTTCAACTGGGATGCGGAAGCGGTGGATTGGGAGGGCGTGTCGCTGGCCATCGTTGCAGGAAGACGGATGAAGCCCGCTACGCTGCGCGGGCTAGAGGTGCTAGTGCGCAACGGCGCAGGCGCCATCTTCCAGGCCCCGCTGGATTTCCACTCATTCGAGTTGAGCAACCTCTTGCCCATAGAAGAAGTGCTGGGCGAGGTCAACCTTGCCTCCACGTCGCCACGTGATGGCACACGGGAGTTCGTTGGCGTCAACCGAAAACGCTACCATTTGTCGCTCAATGAGAACCATCCCGTGGTTGACGACCTCCCATGGGCTCCCGAAACCTATCAGGGCATTGGGTACTTTCAAATGGTGCGTTCCAAAGAAAACACGCACACCCTGCTCTCGTTCAATCACGCCGATGCCTTCAGGGGTTCATCAACCTTCCACGCCTCCCCTGCCCTAATCATCGACACCTACGGCAAGGGGCGCGTGGCCTACCTTGCCACCTCCATCACCTGGGGAGCCCCCGCAAACTGCGCAATATGGTCGCGCCTCGGCGAATACCACCGCGCCTTCTTCACACGCCTCGCCGTGTGGACGGCAAATTGGGAACAAAAGCGATAGAAACGAAAAGGCGGCAAAGTCTTAGCCTTGCCGCCTTTTTCGCTGTAGGAGGCTCAACGAGCCGTCGTCGTTACAGCCTATTCGCCGTAAACAACGCAGCGGTAGGTGCCGATGATGCCGAGGATGTTTTCGGCTTCCCAGTCAACGTGGTGGATGACGGTGATGCCTGCGTTCTTGGCAGCGGTGTCGATGGAGGCGTCGCCTGTGGCAACCAGCCCGAGGACGGATTTGCACTCGGCTTTGCCGACTTTCAGCTTGGTGCCAGCAGCCTTGGCTTCCGTCACGGCAACAGGCAGCTTAACCTGCGTGTAGAGGCTTCCAAGTGGGGTGTAGGTTGCGCAGCCAGTCAGAGCAACAGCCGCTGTAATTGCGATGGCAGTCAAAAGTTTCTTCATTGTTTTGTTCCTTGTGTTAAGGGGTTGGGGTTGAATGTGCTCCTTACGCACGCCAACTAATATATCGGCTACTTTTCGTTTTGCAATCCCATATAAAAAGTTTTTTCTATTGCCGTTCCACAGGAAACGTTATGCCTCACCGATTGATATTCACCTACGGTGTCTGGAACTTGGTGAAAAAGGGACATAATGGAGCAGTCAAAAGCCGCAGAGCGGCTTAATCGCCCCCGCGAGGGGGCG
>JAFTAC010000701.1 GCA_017458805.1 Victivallales bacterium
ATATATTAGCACTTTATTCTTTTTAGGAGACACCATGAGATTATACCTGGACGGTCCCAACTGGGAGGCAGACTATTTCATCAGCAATGAAAAGGACGCGGCTTGGCGCGCAAACGGACGCTACATCGACCAGATGTTCATGGAGTCGGCGGTCTCCGCTGGCTTCTGCGACGGCACAGCCCCTGCCACCCTGCATGGGCGGATACCTGGCTGCGACCGCACGATGCTTCTGGAAAACGGCGTCATCGACGAGCCATACATGGGGCGCAACCTGGAGCACAGCCGCTGGTCGGAACGCTACAGCTGGGGCTTTCGCACACGCTTTACTCTACCTTCCGAGATGCAATCTGCAAGGCGGTTGACACTGGTGCTGCGGGGCATCGACTATTCGGCGGAAATCTACCTCAACGGCAAGCATGTTGCCTCGCACACAGGTGCTTTCATCCCCGTGAAGCTTGACATCACCGAGGCCGTTGCACGGGATGGCGAGAACCTTTTCGCACTGGTCTTCGCACCACAGCCCCAGGCGATGCCCAGCCACAAGTCCGCTGAGCCAGCCGAGTTCGCCTACTACCATCGTTCGCAGATGAGCTGGGGGTGGGACTGGATGCGGGCAATGGTCACGACTGGCATCCCCGACCATGTATGGGTGGAGAGCAACGACGACATCGCCATCGAAGACGTTTTCTTCCGCACGAAGGGCACGCATGTGACGCTTCGCATGGAAGCCTCCGCCGCAAATGCTGGTGAGTTTCCGCTCGCAGTCTCCCTCGTGCCCCAAAACCACGAAGGCAGCTTTATGAAGGCGGAATGGAAATGCAGCCTGACAGCAGGAAGCAACATTTTCACACAGGAGTTTGATTTTCCCGAAGCAAGCTTCTGGTACCCAAACAACTATGGCAAGCAACCGCTCTACACACTGAAATTAACCCTAGGCGACGCCGAATACACGCATGTCGTCGGTTTCCGCGACATCGCCATGCGACGCAACCCCGACTCGCCCGAGGACGCCTACGACCAAACCTTCGTGGTGAATGGCAAGGCGATTTTCACGCGCGGACTGAACTGGGTGCCGCTCAACCTCATGCCTGGACGCACCGACGGCTGCAGCTACGACGACCTGGTGCGCCTCGCCGCAGAAGCAGGCTTCAACCTGATGCGGATTTGGGGCGGCGGCGTGATTGAGCCAGACGAATTCTACCAATGCTGCGACCGCTACGGCATCATGGTCTGGCAGGAGTTCATGCACTCCTGCAGCAACTACCCCGATGACGATGCCTATCTCACCTTCAAACGCACTGAAGGGGAAGCCATCCTGAAGCGCCTGCGCAACCATGTGTCGCTTTCTCTCATCTGCGGCGGCAACGAGATGCAGTACTACGGTTTGAAGGCGGACTGCCGCCTGCTGAAGCAGTATGGGGAGCTGGCGCACGAGCTGACGCCAGATTTGGCCTACCACCTCTCCTGCCCCGACCTCTCTCGCAACGGCGAGCGCAACCACGGTCCCTGGAGCGTCCAGACGCACAAGTTCTACAACGAGCATTTCCGTCTGCTAGCCAGCGAAGTCGGATGCTCAGGCATGACACAGCTTGAGTCAATCCGTCAATTCATCCCGCCATCGGAAATCGCCGCCTTCCCCTACGGCCAGAGCTGGAACTACCACTTCTTCATGACCTCAGGGCAGCATGACATCAAACGCCAGCTGGAGCCTTTCGCCGTGAAGGATCTTGCGGAGACCATCCAGGCCTCCATGCTTCGGCAGGCAGATGTCCTGCGCTACTTTATGAGCCACTACCGTGCGCTCTTCCCACGCGCCACGGGGTGCTTCATCTGGCAGTACAACGAGCCATGGCCAACATTCGCCTACAGCATCGTTGACTATTATGGACTCCCCAAGATGGCCTACTACACGCTGAAACGTGCCAACGCCCCTGCCCTGCTGATGGTCGAAGACGATGACATCGTTGTGCCCGACGGACAGTACGCTGGCAAGTTGCTACTGATAGCTGACACGCCACAGAAAGGCCTGACCGCCAGCATCCGCATTATGGACATGCGCGGCAAAGTCTATTTCAAGGGTGTTTATCCGCAGGCGGACGAGGCTGGCACGACAGAACTGGCCTCCTTCAATTGCGACTGCCACGATGCAGCAGGCGGAATGCTCCTGCTGGAGCTCCAACTCACCGATGCCAACGGCAATACAGTCTGGCGTGACGAACAGCTGCGCGGCATCCCCGA
>JAFTAC010000702.1 GCA_017458805.1 Victivallales bacterium
AACGAGGAGGCGGAAGCACATTTCTTCGATGCCAACGGCTATGAGGTGAAGCGCGAGGCCCCCGCCTTCCAGAAGGACGGCAAGACCTTCTACAAGGTCGAACTCGGCGAATATGAATCCTGCGCACTTGTCAAGAAGGTCAAATAAGGGAGGCGACAATGAACAAACTACCAAAGACCACCCTTCTGATGCTCTTCGGCTTCGTGGCCGCCGCAATGGCGACACCCGATGTGACCATCACCTGCGAGCCGCCGCTTCCCAAGGCCAACCTGGTCGCCAACGGCAACTTCGATGAAGGACTGAAGGGATGGAACACCCTCCCCAAAGGCAACAACGCCAGCCAGTTCGCCTTCGATAAAATTGACGGTTGCGAAGGTGACAAGTGCCTCACCATCACAGGCTCCCCCGATGAAAAACGGGGGGTCTTCCAGCGCGTCAACTTCACCCCAAGTGTCAAGCCAGGCGAAACCATCTTCCTGCGAATGCTCACCCGAAAAACGGAGTGCGACATCGACGCGAAGAACCCAGGCGGCATCGCCCTTCATGCCTTCTGCGAGAACAAAACAGCCCGCTACCTCCCTGTCTTCAAGCTCACCCAGGAGGACCACGACTGGACGCGCCACGAGGCCGTCATCCGCCTCAAGGAGACGGACGCCCCCATCACCGCCCTCAACCTCTACCTCTGCTACTACGAAAACGAGGGTACCCTCTCCTTCGATGACATCCAGATGTGGCACGGCAACGCAAAAGCCACTCTGGAGCTGAATGGCGACGTGCGCAAGGTGGAGGTCATCCACTCCGTCCATGGCAAGCTCCTAAAGGAGAAGGTGACTGGTGCTTGCCGCAAGGAGCTGACCATCCCCGCATACGGCAGCATCAGCGTCGTCATGGAAGATGCAGCTGGCAAGCGCTTCTACCGCCACTACCCCGAGGGCGTTGACGCCAACGTGCCCGCCTCCGACAGCGTCATCCCGCTGGGCACCATCAGCCGCAACTTCCTCCCGCACGATGATAGCCACCTCAACTACGCCTTCAATGGCAAGGCTCTTCCGCAAGGGAAGAAAGCATTCCTCTGCTTCAACTCTCGCATCGAAAACCCAATGCTTGGCGGACACACCCATCTCTGCATGGTGAAGGTCAATGGAACGCAGCTTGGCGAAAAGGAGATAATCCAGCCCAGCCGCGATTTCACCTCCTCGCGCGGCACGTTTTACAAGATGACAGGCAACAGCGGCTACCTGGTCTTCTACGCGCCTGCATGCACGCCCATCGACGTGGAAAACCCCTACTGCCCCGCCTCCATTGAATCCCATGACCCATTCACATTCAAGCTCGACATCACCAACCACTTAAAGGACGGCGCAAACACCGTCGAGTTCACCAACGCCTGCCGCCCAAATCCCAAGTACCACCCTCTCCTTATCATTGAACAACCAAGGATTGTCATAGAATGAATACCTCGTTTACAGCTTGCATTTCTCTCTGCAGTGTCTTGGCAATCAGCCAGTTCTGTCTGGCGGACGCCGCCAAGGCGCCTGCACCCGCAGCCCCCGCACGCATCGAATACCTCTGCCCTTTGAAGCCCGACCCCCCGCCCGTCATCGACGGCGACAACCGCGAATGGGAACTAGTCCCGAACACCATGCCCGTGCAGGACAAGAACGTGACCTGGGGACGCCACAACTACAAGGGCGAAGAAGACCTCTCTGGCTCCATAACCCTCTGCTATGACCAAAACTACCTCTACTTGCTGACGGAGGTCGTCGATGACAAGCTCGTCGTTGAAGACGGCAAGATTTTCATCACAGACCACATCGAGTTCTCCTTTGTGCCAATGTTCGACGCCACCAAGCAAGGACTTGTCGATAGGAAGATGAGCTATATTCTTGGCTTCTCCCCAGGCAACTTCGAGAACACAGGCGACCCGCTGCTGGACATCGAGGCCAGCGGCACCATGGTCTCCCCCATCGGTGCCCCTTGGGATGGTCTGGAAGTGGAATCCAGCCTCACTGAAGAGGGCTACATACTCGAAGCCCGCATCCCATGGCGAATCATCGGCGTCAAGCCCAGCGAAGTCAAGCGCGGCGCCACCTTCGCCATAGATGTCCATCTCTCCGATTCCGACAACGGCCCCACGCAGGAGACCCTCACCTCCCTGAACCCCGTCAAATGGGCGGGACGCCGCTGGGAAAACATGCTTAAGCTGACTCTCGTCGGCACCGATGGCAAACCACTGAAATAGCTAGTAGGCTGTAACATTTAAGATTTCGTAGATGCGAGCAAGAAAAAGAGCAAATGTGGCGCGAAGAGAAATGAGTGGGCTTTCGCCCATGATTTTCTCTTCACACCGCAGTTGCCTGTTTATTGCCGCAGATGCGAATTATTAAATGTTACAGCCTACTAGGTTATTTGCCTGAACTCTTGCGGTACTGGTTCACAAGGATGATGACGGCGCCCGCGAAAACGACGGCGATGGCAAACCACTGCTGAAGAGGGACAGGCTCCTTCAGTATGAAGGTCGCCACGAAGAGCGTGCAGAGGGGCGCAGCCTGCTCCATGGCGGCTGCGGCCGTGACGGGGGCGAGATGCAGCCCATGCATGTAAAGTGCGAAAGTCAGCACCGAGCAAAGCGCGGCCTTGATGGCCAACATTCCCCACTGGGTGCAGGAGAGTTTCGCAAACTCCCCTGCACCGCCCATACAGCAATAGCTCACGATGGTGATAATGCCAGCCGTCAGCAGACGCATTCCGCAGAGGTGGCTGGACTTGATGTTCTCCATCAGCTTCTTGCCCAAGATGGTGCTTGATGTCCAGAGAACCGCCGCGCCAAACGCGCACATCCACCCCAGGGTGGGATTTCGGGAGGGTGCGGAGGATTTGGCGATGGAAAACCAGGCATTGGCAGCATAGCCGATGAGAACGATGGCAATGCCCAGCTGTGTGATACGATTGGGCCGTTCACCAAAGCACAGCCACGCCGCAAAAATCGCCATGATAATCTGCGAGCGAAGGATTAGGCTTGTCAAACCAGGGTTAAGATTGCGAATGGCAATCACATACAGCAAATCCGCAATGACTGTTCCAAAGAGGATGTAGAAACAGAATCGGCCCCATAACTCTTTTCGCCGAAGCAAAAAAACATACCCGCGCAACGCAGGGACAATCATCAGGAACCCAGCGATGGTCAAGGCTCCGCCCGACATGATGGGGCGCGCCACGTCATCCCCTATTAGCCGAATCAAGATGGGGTCAAACGACCATATAAGCCAGGCGGTCCCCATAAACAAATACGCTTTGAGGACCATACGCGAATCTGTATTCATAATGCCACTCCCCTACCTGGCGCACAGTTGACGCACCACCTGCACAGCATCCTGCACGAAATCGCCAATGCGGGGGATGTCGAGCGTTGCGATGGTGTCCAGGGGCGTGTGGAAGTCCTTGAACTTGGCATGGGAGTTGAACCACAGCGTGGGTACCTCCAGACGGTCGAACGAACGGTCGTCGCCCGCGTTCTTTATCGGCAGAAGCGGATAGCGGCTCGTGAATGAAGGCAGTATCTCCCTGCGTCCGACATGCAAAACATCCTTCGCAAAGTGCATCCCGACACTGTCGAAGTTCATGAAAAAGCTCCACTTGCGGTCGGGGTGGGCCAGCGTATAGGCTTCGCTGCCCGTGGGCAGATTGCCATTTTTGCAGTACTCCTCCGCGTCGAACGCGACAAACTCGAAGGTCCACTCTGGAGCCTCATCCTTGAGAAGGCGCGCCAGCTCAAGAAGACTCGCCACGCCAGAGGCGTTGTCGCATGCGGCCTGCCCCATTGGCGCACCATCAAAGTGAGCCCCGAATACTGCGCGGGGCAGAGCCCGCGCATCTCCATGCGCCGTTGCGGGGCTCTGTCCCGTGGCAGGCATGGAGAAGCACGGGCTCTGTCCCGTGGCAGGCATGGAGAAGCACGGGCTCTGCCCCGTGCGAATAGCAACAATATTATGGGATGTGCATGGGAAGGTGCCCGCGTCAATGGCGAGGGAAAAGCGGTGGCTGCGGTTGTTGGCAAGGTAGTAGGCGCCTTCCTCGGAAACGACAGCCGTCCCCAGCGTTTTCAGCAGCGGCGATCGCTGAATCTTGGTGCTGGCGGCGCATGTCGTGTGGTAGTCTGAATCGCTGATGAAGACGGCGGCTGCCGCGCCGAGCCTGTCCAGTTCCTCGGCGATGCCGTTACGCCCTCGGATGTCACTGCCATCCGAGAAGAACTCGACTATGCAGAGACGCCCCGCCACCTGCTCCACTGTTATGCTCTTGAGGTCCTGCTCCGTCAGCCAGACGGGCACGCCCGAAA
>JAFTAC010000703.1 GCA_017458805.1 Victivallales bacterium
CAGACGCCCCTTCTCGAAGAACTCCTCGCCGTGGTCCCCCGTCACGACAACGATGGTCTTTGCGGCAACGGCTGGCTTCTCAGCCAGCGTATCCAACAGCTTACCTATCTGAGCATCGACATGGTGCGCGGCATTGATGTAGCGGCTCTTCAAAGCAGGAGCGTCGCTCTTGCGGATGGTGGCATAGTTCACGTTCTTTGCATAGTCGTTTCGCAAAGCCCCTTCCTCAGGGAAGGAATACGGGGCGTGGGTCGATTCAAAAAAGCAGAAGACGAAGAAGGGCGAGTTCTCATCGTGCTGGTGGACGAATGCAATGGCGTTGTCGATGTTCGTCATATCCCGCTGCCAGGCAATTCCCTTCGGGTACTCGCGCAGTTCCGCGTCCTTCATGGAAGCGAAGATGGTGCGGTTGAACTCGGGGTAGGAAAACTTGGCGGAGGTCTGGCAGAGGAAGCTGTAGCCGTCCTCGTGAAGCCAGTCGAAAAGGAGCGGACAGCGAGAACGGTCCAGGAAGCTGTCCCAGCAGTTGCCATGCAGGCTGTAGAACATGCTGAACATGGCGGGGCGTGTGCCATGCCCTCCGCTGTAGTGCTGCGTGAAGCGCCAGCCACGGGAGGCCAGGTTCCAGGTGTTCGGCATGATCTCCTCGGTCAGCATGTCATTGCGGAGTGATTCCGCCACCAGCCAGACGATGTTGTACTTGGCGTGCTCCTGCCGAACAATCGGCGAAACTGGATAGCAGAGGCTGGTCAGCTTCGCATTCGAGGTGGCGATGCTGACGGCGTTCTCACGCTTCGGCTCCATCATGCCGATGCGGCGCAGCATCTTGCGCATGCGCACCTGGGGAAAGAGCGGATAGGCGTCCATATTGACCAGCGAGGCGGCGTCCGCCTTGAAGTCGGCGATGCCCTCGCAGAATATCGCCACCAGGAAGCAGAGTACAATCACCGACGGCCAGATGAGCACCACCTTCCATTTCCGCTGCATCCAGGCACCGATACGCAATGCAACGCCCCAATTGAAAGCCCCACAGACAAGCAGCAACTCAACAGCGTAAAGCAGGATGGAAGCAAGGGCTATGAAGACCAGGTTCCCCGTTTGCAGCCCCATCGACTCCACGCCGCCAGGCGTCAGAAACAAGTTGACCACAAGCCCGTTGATATGGTAGCCGAACATCGTGAGCACCACGATGTCCGATATGAGAAACAGGTGGACGTCGAAGGCGATGAGTGCGCACAGTATGTATGTGGCGATGCGGTATCCCTTTCGCTCCCAGAGTTTTCTATTCAAGGCAAGCAGTGCTGGCAATGCCATCGGCAGAGTGAGAAGCGCACTTCCAGAGACAAGTCCGCACACGAGAAACAAAAAACTGCACGTCGTTGAAAACAACGCATGACCTTTTAGAAACACCCCCATGACCAGAAAGGTGAATACGTGCAGAATGAAGAGATAGACAAGCAGTTGGATTCGTTTTGATGTCATTTGTAACTTGAAACAAATTAATAATTATATTGACGCAAAGAAAAAGAGACGAATAAACGTTCTATTAAATATGGCACAGTCTGTTAATATTTCAAATGGGCCAGCCTCAATTTTGGAGCAAAGACTATTCACTGTTCCAGCAACGCCTTCCTTAAAAACAAAGGTCTAACATGAACATCAAACTCCTTGCCCTCACCATGACACTCTCCA
>JAFTAC010000704.1 GCA_017458805.1 Victivallales bacterium
TGGAGAATCCCATCCAGTGGTACTCCGAATTCACCACCAAGTACGGCCACAACCACAACGATTTGCTGAACGTCTCCCTCTTTGCCAATCACCGCCAGGCGCTTTCCGACCTAGGATACACCCACACCCACCTGCGCCCCTACACGACGGGCACGCCGCAGCACAATCTCGTCGTTGTCGATTTGAAATGCCAGGCCACCCCGCAAGAAGGCGGTCGCCTCCTTTTCGCGGAACTTCAGAACCCCGCCTGCAAAATCATTGACATGGATGCGCCAAAAGCCTACCCTGAACTGAAGGAGTACTCCCGCTGCGACTTCCTCGTCTCCGTCGGCGACACTGGCTATGTGGTCGATTTCTTCACCGTGGCAGGTGAAACCTCCACCCTTGACTTCTTCTTCCATGGCGACGCCTGGAAGGAGGACACGGTCACCATGGCCGCCAACGGCAAACCGCTTGCCTTCAAGCCAGACGACCTTCTGCCAAAGGAGATGCGTGCCACATGGAAATCCGCAACCAAGGAGAGCGATTGGCCTCTGATGCGCCAGCCTGGCCACAACTACGGCTACTTCACTGACATTTCCTCCACGAAATGGAACAGCAAGAAGGAGACGCTCACCGTTGATTTCAACAATCCCGACGGCACCTTGCTTCGGCTGCTCTTCCCGCCCCACCCCAAATTGTCCCTCAAACCGATTATTGGGCGCGGACCGTCGCTCAACCAGGCCTCCAAGGACTCCAGTGCCATCGGCAAGTACTTCCGCAGTTTCGCCTGCCTGCGCCACACAGGCCCTATACCCCAAAAGGCTCGTTTCCACTGCCTTCTGGAGTTCCAGCCGGGTTTGGTGAAGGGCATCCAGATGCTGGCCCCCAACGTCATGGCCGTCTCCCTTGAAAACCGCACGGACATCCTCTTCAGAAACCTCTCCCACCAGTTCAGTGCACCGAGCTTACGCTCAGCGGGAAAGATTTCCCTTCAGGGGTCCTACGGCTTCCTTTCCCTGGATGCCAAAGGCAATGTACTAAATGCCTACGTGGCAGGTGGAAGCATTGCCGTCAATAACAGAGTCGTGCTTTCCACCCCCAAGCCCATGTACGCTAAAATCGTCTCCGCCGATGCGGAATACACGATTGAGCTTGACGAGGAGTTGCACCTCCCTGTGGGGGCCTTCGTCAAAATCCTCTTCCCTGAGCAGAAGCAGACACGAGGCAACTACGTTGTCGCCTGCAACGGCAAGACTCTCACCTTGAAAGAGAGAACAGGTCTCATACATACCCCCAAGGCTGGATGGAAGTGGGACAGTTTCCCATGCACCGCCATCCCTGGTGAACTATTCATTGAAAACACCCCTGTTAGCCATTTTACCCAGGAGAAATAAACATGAGCACGCCAACCAAGGCCGACGAGTTTTTCAAAAGCTACTTCACGCCCCCCTATGACCGCAGGGTCATGAACATCGAGTACTCCGTGTTGAGCGACTTCCACGGCAGGGCTTTCCTTGCGGGCAATACGGAAATGCATTTCCGCAAATCCCTAGAAGAGGGATTCGACGGCCTGAAGGCGGACATGCGGTTCACAAGCGACGGTGAAATTGTACTCTGCCACGACGGGGGCTACACCTTCGACGCCAATGGACGCATCACCAAATTCGACAGGGAAAACTGCACGCCCATCCACGACCTCCCTATTGACCAGGTGCGTGCCCTTGAGTTCGACCAGCCATTCGAGGGGCAGACGCTTCATCCCTGCACGCTCGACACCATGCTCGCCGTCTGCGAGGAACTGGACGCCATCCCCTATCTCACCCTCCGTCCCGAACCATGGCGCCCCGAAGTCGCAAAACGCATGGTGGAGCTAATCCTCAAACACAACTTGCAGCATCGCACCATCATCAACCTCTTCACAGGCGTCAAGGAGGCGATGGAGTGCGTCGAATCCCTGCTTCCAGGTCTCGTCTATTGCAACACGCGCCTTGGAACAGACGCTCTCACCAAAGAGCTCATTGACTCTTCCGTTGCCGACGGCTACAAAATCATCTGCATCTGCCAGAGGATGTTCGACACCATCACCGCCGAAAATGTCAGCTACGCAGCCTCCAAAGGCATCCACATCTGGAACTGGGGCGCTGGCAACATCGAACTTGTCGCCGCCAACCTGACCCAAGGAGTCACGGGCTTTCAGATGTACAACCGTGAAGCCAACAATGCCGTCATAGCCAAACTGCTCCATCAATAACAGGAGGTTTTACCATGCATAAATGCCTTTCCACTATAATTGCCCTCTGCATCGGTCTGTTTTTCACAATTAACGCACAGGACGCGGCCATGAACATACCAAAGACACAATCGGTGACCACACATCCAGAGGCAGATGCGGCATTCAAGCGCTTCTTTTCCATCCCATTCGAGCGCAAGGCCATGGATGTCCTCTACTCAGTTGTCTCCAACTACCATGGCAAGGGACGGGTGTGGGGCAATACGGAAATGCACTTCCGCAAAGGCGTGGAAGAGGGCTTCGACGCCTTCAAGGCAGACATGAGGCTTTCCAAAGACGGTGAAATCGTCCTTTGCCACGACGAAGGCTTCACGTACGATGACAAAGGAAGAATCACCCGATTCGACAAGAACAACTATGAGGCAATCCATGACATGCCCCTTGAGAAAATCCTAAAGCTGGAGTACAACATCCCGTTTCAGGGACAGTATCTCCATCCCTGCACGCTGGACACCATGCTGGCCATCTGCGAGGAGTACGGCAAAATCGCCTACCTCACCCTACGCCCAGAGGATTGGCGCAAAGACGTCGCCAAGCGCATGGCGGAGCTTCTCGTCAAGCACAACATGCAGCATCGCACCATCATCAACCTGTTCATCGTAAAAAAAGGCGCCGATGCCGCAAAGCAGTTTGTCTCCGAGTACATCCCGGGTCTGGTCTTCTGCCACACCCAGCGGGGCAACGTGCCCCTTTCCAAGGAGCTCATTGACGAGTCAGCAACCGTAGGCTACCAAATCATCTGCCTTTACTATGCCAACCAGATTGACAGCATCACCCCGGAGCTTGTCCAGTACGCCGCCGACAAGGGCATCCGGATCTGGTGCTGGGGTGTCGGCAAGGAAGAGCAAACGGCCAACTGCCTCGCCAAAGGCGTATCTGGCTTCCAGATGAGCTCCCGCGACATCAACGCCGCCGTCGTCGATAAGATGCTTCATCCCGAAAAGTAGCGGGCCTTTCACGTCCTGAGTGCGCGGCGCGTAGCCGCGCACATCAAAACCTGTCCTGTTCAGTGCCGTATTTTCAGCTTCTCGGCACCAGCGCAAACTTGATGGTGGCCGCGCACACCTTTACGCTGCCTACATAGAACTCGCCAGAGGCGACGCCGAACTTGCCATGCGGCTCGTAGGTGATTTTCATGGAGAGCTTTTCGCCTGGCAGGACTGGGCGTATGATTTCAGCAGTGTCGATGGACATGAAGAAGCCCAGCATCCCCTTGTTTTCAGGCTGCGACAACATCCCTGCGCACCCTAGCTGGGCCCCTGCCTCAATCTGGAAGCAGTAGTCAAAACGGCATGGCGAGACTGCGTTCACCAGCGGGTCGTTTCCCGTGACATTCTTGAAGCCAACGACCGTATTGGACTTGCCCAAATCGTATGCGCCGTCTATCAGCATGAAGGGGAAGCGGTGGGGGATGTACTCCATAATGGCGATGGGTCCTGAAAGAACGCTCTCCGCGGGCAGCTCCGCCATAAATGGCGCGGTTCCCGTCGCTGGCGCGGGGGCAAACCACTCGGCTGGCTTCCGTTCAAGCGTGATATAGGCGCTGGAGGCGACATCCTCCGTCCCGTCCACGAGGGTTTTAACCGAATATTCGGCCTTCCCTCCTTCCAGTTCCTGTGCCAATTCGCATACAACCTTCAGCCCCATGCCTGGCACGACTGGCGTGCGGAACTTTACCTTGCGCAGTGCCACGACAACCAACTGCCCTGCACCAGGGAAGCACGCATCATGAAGCACCCTTGCGGACTGGTCCATCATGGCAACCTGCAAAACTCCTGGCAGCACAGGCTGCCCTGGAAAATGCCCTTGGAAAACTGCCTCGTTCATGCTCACAACCTTGCAGCCGACAGCATTCTTCGCATCGGTATCCACCGACACCCTGTCAAGCATCAGCACGGGAGACTTCACGTTAAGGAGAGCAGGAAGCTCATCGTAGGAATAGTTTTTCTGCATAAACACACCTGTTGATGGTTGGGAGAGTTTAGAGTTGTTTTTGGTAATATACTACAATTATGCTTTTTTTCCTGCTCGTTGACCTTTTCTTCTTTTTTCAAACGTGCGGATTAAGCAATGCCTCACTAACTGGTATCGTGCGAATTCCAAGGTCTCATTGATGAA
>JAFTAC010000705.1 GCA_017458805.1 Victivallales bacterium
CATCAATCCCCCGTCCAGAGTACCCACGCCCCCAGTTTGTCCGCAAGGAATGGATGAACCTGAATGGCGAATGGGAGTTTGAGATCGACTATGCAGACACAGGCAAAGAGCGCGGTCTCTGCGAGAAGAGCTTGAAGGACCGCATCATCGTCCCGTTCTGCCCCGAATCCAAGCTGTCGGGTGTCGAGCACGTCGATTTCATGGAAGCGGTTTGGTACAGGCGCGAAGTCGCCATTCCAGCGGAATGGAACGACAGCGAAATCCTGCTCCACTTCCAGGCGGTTGACTACGAGACGACCGTTTGGGTGAACGGCAAGGAAATCAGGCGCCACCGCGGTGGCTTCACGGGCTTCACCTGCAACCTGGGCGAAGGCGCCAAACTGGGCGGCAAGGCCCTCATCGTCCTCCGCGCCAGAGACCCGCGCAACTGGCACAAGCCAGGCGGCAAGCAATCCATCCCCTACGCCAATGCAAGCTGCCACTACACGCGCACCACGGGCATCTGGCAGACCGTCTGGATGGAACCAGTCCCCAAAACCCACTTCAACCGCCCCAAAGTCACCCCGAACCTGACGGACAAGTCGTTCCGCCTGGAACTGCCCATCGCCAACCCCAAGGCGGGCTGGACGGTCACGGCAACCGTGAAAGACAGCCAAGGCACCGTCTGCACCGCCTCCGCCACCACAGGCTTGGACTTCGCGGTCGTGCTCAACATGCCCATCCCCGAAGACCGCGTGCGGCTCTGGCAGCCTGGCGACGGCCAGCTTTATGACATCGACCTGGAACTCACCGACGCCAACGGCTACCTCATCGACAAGGCCTCCACCTATGCGGGCCTCCGCAGCGTCGCCATCGACGGCTACAAAATCCTCATCAACGGGAAGTCCGTCTTCCAACGGCTGGTTCTCGACCAGGGCTACTACCTCGACGGCATCATGACCGCCCCCACGGACGAGGCGCTTGTGCGCGACATCTCCCTTTCCATGCGCGCGGGCTTCAACGGCGCGCGCCTCCACCAGAAGGTCTTCGAGGAACGCTTCCTCTACCATGCCGACTGCATGGGCTATCTGGTCTGGGGCGAATACGGCGACTGGGGCTACATCCACTCTGGTGTGCGCGTCGCCAACCACATCGATGACACCTTCCACCACGAGCCAGGCTCCGCCCTGCTCTGCCAGTGGATGGAAGCCCTGGAACGCGACTACTCGCACCCCGCCATCATCGGCTGGTGCCCAATGAACGAGTGCAACCAGAACATCGACGACTACATGCAGAGCCTCGACGACGTGCTCCGCGGCCTCTTCCTCGCCACCAAGAACATGGACACCACGCGCCCCGTCCTCGACACGTCGGGCTATGCCCACCGCGTCGCCGAAGCGGACATCTACGACAGCCACGACTACGAGCAGGACCCCGAGAAGCTCGCCATACGCGAGGCCCCCATCGCCGATGACAACCCCTTCCAGAACGGTCCTGAGAACTCGAACTGGAACATCCCATACAACGGGCAGCCCTACTTTGTCAGCGAGTTCGGCGGCGCATGGTGGAACCCCGCCAACGCCGAAACCGAATCCAAGAACCGCACGGCATCCTGGGGCTACGGCATCCGTCCGCGCACCATCGAAGAGTTCATGACACGCTTCAAGGGCCTCTGCGACGTGCTCCTTGACAACCCGCGCATGTTCGGCTACTGCTACACCCAGCTCACCGATGTCTTCCAGGAGCAGAACGGCATCCTCTTCTTCGACCGCAGACCCAAGTTCGACATGGCCCGCCTCAACGCCATCCAAAGCAGAAAGGCCGCAGTGGAAGACTAACTGGGGCCGCAGGTGGCTTCCCCGCTACTTAAAATCTTCTAGAGCTTCTAGAGCTTCTAGAGCTTCTAGAGCTTCTAGAGCTTCTAGAGCTTCTAGAGCTTCTAGAATAATAGAAGAAGCACTTGCAAAAACAAACAACTGTGATAATATTATAGTAACGCGCGGCAATGTTTGCCATTGCCCTCCCAACAGTCAACCTCAAAAAACTGGAGAGAAAATCATGCAAGGAACATTTCGTTTTTCATTCGGCCCCTGGAACATACATGAAGGCGCAGACCCATTCGGCCCCGAAGTTCGCCGTACCATCCCCTTCAACCAGAAGCTGGATCTCTACAAGAAGCTAGGCTTTGACGGTGTGCAGTTCCACGATGACGATGCCGTGCCTGGCATGGCCAACATGACCCCCGCGCAGATTGTCAAGGAAGCCACCGACCTCAAGAAGACCCTGGACGACCACGGCCTCGTCGCCGAATTCGTCGCCCCCCGCATGTGGTTCGCACCCGAAACCATCGACGGCGGCTACACCAACAACTGCCCCAAGTGCCGTGAATACGCCATCGAGCGCACAAAGCGCACCGTCGATATCGCCAACGCCCTGGGCGCACGCAACATCGTGCTCTGGCTGGCGCGTGAAGGCACCTACATCCGCGAGGCAAAGGATCCCGTCGTCGCCACTGAGCGCATCGGACAGGCTCTCCAGACCATCCTGGACTACGACAAGAACATCCGCATCATGATCGAGTCCAAGCCCAACGAACCCGTTGACCACGCCTACATCCCGACCATCGGCCACGCCATCGCCATGGGCCTGCTCACCACTGACCCGTCCCGTTGCGGATGCCTCATCGAAACTGCCCACTCCCTGCTGGCCAACCTCTCGCCCTCCGATGAAATGGGCTTCGCGCTGGCGCACAAGAAACTGTGGAGTGTCCACCTGAACGACCAGAACGGCCTGAAGTTCGACCAGGACCTCACCTTCGGCGCCGTTGACCCGCGCCGCGCCCTCAACCAGGTGCGCGTTCTCGACCAGCACGGATACGGCAACGACGGCGAATGGGTCGGCCTTGACGTCAAGGTCATGCGCACCCAGAAGGAAGGCGTTGACTTCAAGCACCTTGAATACAGCCGCAAGATCTTCCTCCGCCTCCTCGAAATCTCCCGCTCTCTCGACGACGCCAAGATGGCCGAACTCATCAAGGAGCGCGACTACGAAGAACTGAACTGGTTTATCCTGGACAATATCCTTAAATAATGTGATAATGCCACAACTAGCGTGAAATGCGCTGAGAGATGGACACGTTGCCAACGCCAATGTGTTCATCTCGACGGCCAATTCGACGATGGTTTTATTAATTTTCTCTAAACAACCAAGCGAGGTGACTGAATGAAACGCAGAATTAGAATGGGTATGGTCGGCGGCGGGCCAGGTGCCTTCATCGGCGGTGTCCACCGTGTCGCAGCACGCTTTGACGGGCAGATTGAACTCGTCTGCGGCGTTTTCAGCCAAGATGAAGCCAAGAACAAGTCCATGGCGGACGAACTTTTCCTCCCTGTGGAGAAGTGCTACCCCGACTACAAGACGATGATTGAGACGGAGAGCAAGCTCCCCGAAGGCGAGCGCATGGACTTCATCTCCATCACCACCCCCAACAACACCCACTTCGACATCGCCATGGCGGCTCTGGAACACGGCTTCCACGTTGTCTGCGAGAAGCCTATGACCCTGACCTCCGAGCAGGCGAAGAAATTGCAGGCCAAGGTCAAGGAGACGGGGCTGGTCTTCGTGCTCATGCACAACTACTCCGCCTACCCCATGATTCGCCAGATGCGCAAGATGATTGCGGACGGCGTTCTGGGTGACCTCCGCAAAATTGTCGCAAGCTATGACCTGGGCTGGCTGGCCGCCCCGAATGCGGGCAAGCAGGCTGTCTGGCGCACGAACCCCAAGTTCTCGGGCATTGCGGCATGCGTCGGTGACATCGGCACCCACGCCGAGCAGCTCATTGAGTTCACCACAGGGCTCAAAATCGCCGAGCTGGCAGCCGACCTGGCCACCTTCGTCGAAGGGCGCACTCTAGACGACGACGCCACCATCATGCTCCGCATGAGCAACGGTTCCAAAGGCGTCATCGAGCTGAGCGAAGTCGCCTGTGGCGAGGAAAACCAGTTCAAGCTGCGTGTCTATGGCTCGCTGGGCTGCCTCGAATGGTCGCAGCAGACTCCTGAAAACCTCTGCCTCAAGACCAACGACGCCCCCATGAAGATCATCCGCCGAGGCTGGGCTGGCATGGACGACGACATCAAGGGCATGGTCAGGCTCCCCGCTGGCCACCCAGAGGGCTTCCTCGAAGCCTTCGCCAACATCTACGCCGACTTCACCAAGGCCTTTATCGCCTACAAGGAAGGCAAGGTCTATAACGGCGCCTATCCCACTGTCGAGGACGGTGTCCGTGAGATGATCTTCATCGAGAAGGTCGTCGAAAGCTCCAAGAACAATGGTGCCTGGACAAAAGTGGAGTAAGGTGTAACAACGACGCATCGGCGTCGCCCTATCAATCGCAGCCCAAGAGACGGAAAGGACTTCAGGATTATTTTTCCAGTCCGCTTCCGTCTCTTTTTTGTTTTGGTGTGTTGAAGAAAGACTATGCAGGTTCCAAAATATCTGTTGGCGAGCAGTGGAGAGTCTGTGCAAGGCTCAGAAGTGCATCTGCACGGGAAGCGTTAATGTTCTTGTTGCGCTGCTCGTATTGTTGAATTGTCCGAAGAGGCACGCCGCTAAGAGTAGCCAAATCTGCCTGGCTAAGCTTCGCCACTTTCCTGAACGCCTTGAGGCGTGTCTCGGGATGGGCACTATGATACCATTCATCAAGACGTTCGACTAGTTTTAGTATGTCCATTTCATGATACGGATGATAAAGGTCGCAGATGCTTTCGATTGGGGCAAAAGAATCAATCTCCTGAAATGACCAGCATCTGCGCCATTGGTAATAGGCCAATGCCCATCCTGTCCAGTATTCAGGGCTGCGTTCATATGGTATTGTCATCTCTTGTTGCGGTACAGAAAGACCATGCGCTGACAACACTTCAAATGCCAGTTCGATGCCCGAATGGCCTGCCACAATATCAGGTTCGCCGTGACCAAAACGCCAGGAAATCGCACTTTCAAGAAAGAGAGAATAAAACTCCTTGAGCGGATAAAGAAAACAATTGACACCCATATCGAGCATCCGCCCAAGATTGTTCCTTGAATGTATCAGATAATTTTCAGCGTAGGCGTGGATCATTTGCAGTCATTCCTTCATCTAGGATTTGAATTATATACAAGTCCCCTGGGCGACGTCGTTGCGTTCGTGACGCAAAATATTCATTTCTAGCCTCGCTATCACGCTGTGTACGCAAAGGATACCACCGTTCACGCAAAGCCTCCTCGGCACCAAGAAATCTCAGGCGTTCAAATGCTATTGGACTTTTGAGCACAAATTGGTTGCCTAGTTTTCCCAAATGCATCGCTTGGCTCAATTGACGGTAAGATATTGCGCCTGAAAGAAAATCCTGTGCAAATGTGAAATAACTGTCATCCGCTCGATAACCGACAATGATGTCCGCATCAGTATAACCCACACTGAAGTTCTTCAGAATATACTCCTTTGCTTCCTGCGCCAAAGCGTATGACAAATCAAAAGTCCTGTTTTCGAGGAGCACAGCCAACCAGTGAAGAATGCAATAATCCGAGGCATTCAGGTTCAGGATAGTCAAATCGCTGATGTCTATTTCATATTCATTTATCCAGCCGTTGCAATTTCCACTAACAGCCCATTCAGCAGCCATGTCCTTCTCTTCTGTGCAATAGAACCCCTTCCCATAATCATTATGGGCCTTCCCGCCTAGATAAAATGGGTGCTCAAGGCGCTGAATTGAGCCATGATATATATTTTTTTTCATAGTTCTTATTTGAAACGAAAAACAATGCGTTTCTATTACTATACTCCCACAGGAGTATATTTCAAGTATTGAGGATTATTTTCGGAAGCATTCACCCAAAAAGTTCGTGAATAGCAACACTAGCCCCTCATCCCTAATCACTAGCCACTAACAACTTGGGGCCACCAATCTCTTCCAACAATGTCAAAGGAATGTACCCCATGACCCAGCCTGTCATGAGGCAGTATGGCCCCCAGTCGGCGTCATGCGCCATGCCGTGGTACTCGTTCAAATGCATGTTGAAGGCGCGCATCCACGCCCCGTCAAAACGTGGGTCCTTGCTCTTTATCTGTATGTTGAGCAGATAGTTGCGAACGTTCTTGTAAAGCCGCTCTATTCGTGTACGCTCCTTGATAGAGAAGCTACCTCGCCGCAGTAGAGCCAGTGTTGCAAAAAGGTAGTTGTTGCAGTAGAGCTGGTCACCAATGCGGTCGAGACCCTTGCCCGTGGCAACTGCGGCTTCAATCACTTGGGTCCTTTCAAAGACATCATCCTCTCGAAAGCCACCACAGGGTTCCTGCAAGGTTTCATAGTTGTCAAGCAACTCTTTCAGGCGGGTTGAGCAATCCACCTTTCCGAGGACATGCACGCTTGCGAAAAGCAACAAGGCACGGCTCAGGGCATCTGGTTTTGAATGTCCCATCGCCGTGGAATTGACATCCACCAGTTCCGCAAACCTCAAAACAGCCTGTCGTGCCTCTTCTGTGCCGAAACAAAGCAGGAAAGCTGCCATCTCGCCGTAGAAGACAGGTGTGAGACTGACCCCGCCGCCATCACCTTTCTCCAAAGAAAAGGTGCCTGAGTACAAACCACGACTACCAAGCCAATTGATGCATGCGGCAGCCAGTCTCGCGGCGCACTCCCAATAGCGGCGGACACCTGTAATCCTCCATAAATACAGCAGTGCAAGACCATGCCGCGCAGAA
>JAFTAC010000706.1 GCA_017458805.1 Victivallales bacterium
AATTGTTGATGACAACAATGTAATTGGAGCTGGGGCCGCGAAGCGGCCAGCGCACGGAGTGCGCGACAATCGTAGCCCAATGCAAGCGCCCGCAAGGGCGCGCAGCATTGGGGGATGCACCCCACTTAGAGTTCGCGCCCGTTAGGGCGCAACTAAAACTGCTTGCATCGTTTTTCATCAACAGATTCTGCACATAAACTATATTTTCTAGAATATCAGTGGTGCCATCATCTTGTTGAGGATGGTGAATGCGACGGAGACCATGCCCATCAGACCCATGCCGCAGGAGAAGCCCGCCAGGATGATGGGTGTGTAGCGCATCCACTGCTCGCCGAAGCGCTTGCGGAAGTAGAAGCGTCCCACCAGTGCGCCGATGAGCTCCAGGACGATGCCAGAGGGCGTCGATTGCCCCAGGCCGCGCACCCAGCCGAAGACCAGCAGCGTCGGCAGCCCGAGGCAGGTGAGGATTGCAAAGGAGGTGACGCCCGAGAAGAGGCCCACCAGGATGTACTTGAGGCGCAGCGCCTCCATAAACATGGAGCCGCCTTCCATTGTGGAGCTGTAGGTGAGGCAGAGGTTCTTGGCGTTCAAATCCCACATCTTCTGCGCGTATGGATAGGCCGCAGACGGCACCTCTGCCATCTTCCACAGCAACTGAGAGAAGACGATGGAGGCTATGATGACGATGGGGACTGTCACCAGCTGCGTCTTGATCTGGGAGATGATCTTGGTGCCCGTCAGCTCCAGCACACGGAAGTTGACCGTCGCCACGCCGTAGTTGGGTATAGGCACGGGGGCGAACCAGATTTTCACTCCCTTGTAGCCCGAAAGGATGTAGGTCGCCTCCTTGATGTAGGGAACAGTCAGCGCCTGTCCGCAGATGCCCTCCAGTTTTGCCGTCGCATAGCTCAAGAGCGGCGTCAGCACCAGCGCATAGAAGACGAAGAAGTGCCACGGGAACCCCTCAATCAGCCAGCTGGCGACGCTTATCCAGAAGGCGTTGCTGAAGATGTAGATGCCCAGCGCGATGAATATGGAGAAATCGCCGCGCCTGGGGTCGTTGATGAAGAGCCGCTTCCAGGCAGACTGCTTTTTGTCGCCAAGCTGCCTGCCGTCCAGCTGCGCCGCATTCCCCTTCCTGTTGCGCCACGCCTTGAAAATCGGCGCGAAGATTTTGGAGAGGGAGACGACGGTGATGGCCAGCGTCAGCCCCAGCGAAAAGGAGAGGTAGAAATCGACGTTGTTGCTGTAGAGCGTGTTGACGACATCCATCTGCGGGTCCCAGTGGGAGAGCACCCCCTGGTGGTAGAGGATGGGGTTCATGATCATCACGGAGACAACGCCCAGCGCACCGCCGATGACCGCCCAGAAGGGCAGCACCATCCCCTGGAAGAACCACAGCAGGTTGAAGCTGATGTTCATCGGTGCCGCCGGCAGGAACTTCGAGACGGCTGGCGTGAAGTCAACCCACGGGATGGGCAGCGGCTGGATGGGCTTGTCCAGCAGTGCGCCGCTGATGGCGGGTATTGCGATGTAGAAGACGCCGAAGGTGAGCCCCAGCACGGAGCCGATGGAGAAGCACCTCCACTTCCACCCCTCGTTGTTCTCCTTGTTCTGCGCCAGCGCCGTGATGCCAGATGCGGCCACAGGCGCCATCGGGAAGGGAAGCTCCTCCACGTCGTTTGTCACTCTGTAGAGCACATAGCCGAAGCCGTACTGGTCGAGACGCGAGACCAGCAGCCCCACGACAATCAGCAGTATCGGCCCTATCCACGCCTTTGTGAAGAAGGTGTGCCCCTGCTCGCGGATGACCTCCGCCGACGGAGCCCACCAGGAGGGTATCTCCTGCGCGACGCCCATCGCATTCGCGTAGTCCGACTGCACGAGGTACTGGTTCCACAGCAACCCCTGGAACGGCGAGGCCATCGCCAGGCCCGCCATGTAGTAGAAGATGTAGATTTCCTGCATCTTCAGCTCTTTGAAGGAGCGTCGCGCAATCTCCGCGAAGAGGATGATGGTCACCCAGCGGGCAGCCGTGTCCATGTTTGCCTCGGGGCCCACCACCAGCGAGAGGTACATGCTCCCAGGCATGATGAGCATGCCAAGGAACACCGCGCCGACGATGGTCTTCCAGGTGAAGCCGTCCTCGAAGTGCTCGGGGGGCTCCATCAGCTTCCGGTATTGTTCCAGTTCCTTGTCTTGTGAGTATCGGGCCATTGTGGTAGGGGGGCTTTGGGGTTTCCGCGCGCTCTGAAGGAGCGCGC
>JAFTAC010000075.1 GCA_017458805.1 Victivallales bacterium
TCACTGGTGAATGCACAGCCGGGGCCCTTGTACTGCCAGGTCATCAGAGAGGACATGATGCGCAGAATGACCTCCTTCAGCTTTTCCTGCCTGGCGACGTCGCCGTTTTGCTTGGCTATCTGGTACGTGGCGATAAGCCCCTCAACCGCGTAGGCGGTATTGCCGAGGCGGTATTCAATCTGGTTGTTGTGGATTTGCCACCAGGAGAGGGCGTATGCGGCGTCAGAAGCCAGTTTGGCGTGGGGCTGCCAGCCAGCCTCCACATACTCCGCAAAGGCCATGCAGCCCCACTGGTAGAAGCCCTTTGCCTCGTCGCTGTCCGCATCCTTCTCCCACGCCTGGAGGGTGTATTTGGCAATCAGCCTGGGGATGGCGCTGTTGATGCGCTCCATCAAATCCGTGCGCTCCAGGTAGCGTGCAGCCTTGCAGTAGGCAAGCAGGGCCTCGCCGTCGTAGTAGGGGCTGGACTGGAAGGGCTTGAAGTTGGTCTCGGGGTTGTAGTCGCGCGACCAGGAGCCATCCTCCATCTCCTGTGAACGCAGGAACGAGAGGTGAATGTCGAGCAGTTCGGTGTATTTCTGGCGCGTCTTCTCGTCGATAAAACTCTTCTGACCATGCAGGAACTCGATGAGGGTCAGTGCAAAGAGCGCGACAGTCCCCGTGTTGATGGTGCTGTCGTTGGGGTAGATGAAGCACTTCTCGCCATTTTGGAGGGGTGTCACGCGCGAAGCGAAGAAGTCGATGCCCAGCAGAAGGGCACGGCGGTTTGGCTCGTTGAAGCGGTCGCGATTCAGGCAGGCAAGCCCCCAGAGGGCACCCGCCTGGCGTACCTGATTGTCCTTTTGAATCGTCTCGCCGTTGGAGATGTCCATGGCATAGATGAAGTTGCCGTCCAGTTTCTGGTGGTTCAGGTAGTAGGCACGTGCCATTTCAATCGCCTGGATGAGGTTGGTGCGCGTGATTTCAGGGCGTTCGGCGGCCTTGAGCCAATAGGATTCATCGCCCAGCTTCTGCATTCGCTCACCAAGGGTTTCAGCGTGGAGACATCCAATGCAAAGCAACAGTACAGCAAGCAAATATTTCATAACAACTCCTAAAAAAAGCCGCGGAGCGGCGTAATCGCCCCCAGCGGGGGCGAGACATAGGATAGCCCTGGGTGAGCGCCCAAAGGGCGCGAACCCAGGGGAAGTAGATTATTTATGTCATTTGCGCCCTGGAAGGGCGCCACATTTTCTTCTGAAATCATTGGAGGAGAAACAGTTGCGCCCTTCCAGGGCGCAATGCTGCGGGGAATACACCCACCCCAGGTTCGCACCCTGCGGGTGCTCACCTGGGGCTATCCTCTGTCTCGCCACTCCGTGGCGATTGCCCCCCTTCCAGGGGGCTTTTTCACCAAACGCATGTTTCTCAGGGCGCACACCGTTCCGAGCCAAAGTTTTCGGGATACAATGCAATCACCTGGCGGGCGAAGTCCATAAACGTCCCCTCCTCCAGATGGGTGCGAATGTCCTGCGCCAGCTGAAGGTAGAAGTGGAGGTTGTGGATGGTCATCAGGCGGGCGCCAAGTATCTCGTTGCAGTTCAGCAGGTGGCGGATGTAGGCCTTCGTGAAGTTGCGGCAGGTGTAGCACTGGCATCCCTCCATAATGGGGGTGAAGTCCTCCTTGTAGGCCGCCGCCTTGATGGGAATCGTGCCAGTCGGAAGGTAGGCGCTGCCGTTGCGTGCCATGCGCGTGGGAAGCACGCAGTCGAACATGTCAACGCCTCGCATGACGCCCTCCACAATCTGCCTCGGGGTGCCGACGCCCATCAGGTAGTGCGGCTTCTCCTGCGGCAGGTGGGGTTCCAGCCAATCCAGCACCTTGAGCATGTCCGCCTCGGGTTCGCCGACGGAGACGCCGCCGATGGCAAGCCCCTCGAACTCCATCGCGGAGAGTTCGCGCACGGCCCGTTCGCGCAAATCGGGGAAGACGCTTCCCTGGGCGATGCCGAAGCGGAGCTGCCCGTCGGCGCGTGGCTGCAAAAGGCACTGCTCCGCCCAGCGCAACGTCAAGTCCAGCGACTTCTCCGCTTCCGCATGGGTTGCGGGCCAGGCGGTGCATTCGTCGAAGGCCATGGCAATGTCCGAGCCGATGATGCGCTGAATGGCCATGGACTCCTTGGGGCCCATAAAGAGGCGTGTCCCGTCGATATGCGACTGGAAGTGCATCCCCTCTGGCGTGATTTTGCCCAGCTTCGAGAGGCTGAAGACCTGGAAGCCGCCAGAATCCGTCAAAATCGGGCGCGGCCAGTTCATAAACTTATGGAGGCCGCCCGCCTTGGAGAGAATCTCCATGCCAGGGCGGAGGTTCAGGTGGTAGGTATTGCCCAGGATAATCTGCGCATCCATCTCCAGCAGTTCCGCCTGGGACATCGCCTTCACGGTGCCACAGGTGCCGACAGGCATGAAGACAGGTGTCTGCACATCGCCATGGGCGGTATGCAGGACGCCGCGCCGTGCGCTGCTGCCTGTATCCTTCTTAATTACATCAAAAACCTTTGTCATCCTTCAAACTCAATCCACATAGAGGGTGACGAACAGTTGTCCCTCCTTGGTTTTTCTGGCAGTTCCATCCTCAAACTTCTGGAGGCTGGCATCCGCTGCCGCCAACTTGTCCAAATCCAGCTGGATTTTCTTGCTCAAACCCTTTGCGTTCGAGAGAGAAACGTCATAGACTCCCTTGAAAGGAGTGTAGGTGGCAGTGCCGTCATGCCCCGTCTTGATCATCGCATTGGTCACCCACTCCTCGGTAATCAGCTTGCGCACAACATCGGCGGCGGGCCGCGGCGAGAGGTCGTCGTGGAAGAAAGCCATCTTCGGGTTGAGGAGCAGCGGGGCCCACCCTTCGGCAAAGGAGACGCTCTTCACGTTGGGATGTGAGAAGAAGAGGAGCATGTAGTCGCGGATGGTGGCGGCCTGGAACTCGTCCGATTCGCTGTTCACGGCGAAGTTCGCGATGTGAATCGGGACATTCAGGCGCCCTGCTACCATGTTCAAACGGCGTTCCATCGCCTGCGGCGCCACGTCAAGACGCTTCATGTTCGCCCCCAGGACGACGCCGCGCACCTTGCAGCCGCTTTGAACCAGCCAGTCTGCCAGCTCCACGCTGTCCCTCAGCGTCACATCGGAGATGGCGCTCAAACTGCGCAAATCGCTGACCAGCAGCTCGGCGGACGGGTCCTCCTTCGCAGCGGCGGCATAGACGGTCAAAAGGCTGTCCACCCCAATCTTGTTGTAGATTTCCGAGTAGTCTGTGGCTCCGTGGAGCACATCCCACTGCGAGATTTTTCCCTTGTGCTTGGCGGCAAGCTCCTTGACATGCTTCATGACGGCTGCGGAGAGCTTCTCGTTGTCCATCTTGCGGCAGGGAACTGGCGCGAACATGAAGCTCGGCACCAGAAGCGCGTGTCCACGCACGGTGAAGCCCGCCGCCAGCGCGTCGTCGATGATTTGCGCATCAACCTTTTTGCCCCACAGCTCGTAATCGCGCCAGATGAAACCATCAGTGAAGGTGATGAAGCTGAAGAGCTTCTTGTCCAACAGCATTTGCTTGTACTTTGGGATGGAGTCGGCGACGGAAGCCAGCCGTTTCCTGAGTGCGTCGTTTTCACGCGCCTTCATGGCCTCCTGGCTGAAGACGGGGAAGATGGTTTCCACGCCGAACTGGAATTGGCGCGAGGTCTGGTTCAAGGAGATGGCCACATCGGGAACAGGCGCCCCCTTGCGGACAACCTTGAAGGTGACGGGCACCTGCTGGTTTTTCTTCATACGGGCCGTGGCAAGCGCGCGCCAGTCCTTGTCGTAGAAGTCGCCGCCCAGGACAGGGGTGGTGTTGGTGTTGAGCGTCTCGGGGTTGGTGCCTGGGGGCAGGACGACCGCCGAGATGTTGCGCAGTTCGCACGTGCCAATCTTCTCCGCCAGGTGGAAAGAGAAGGCGGTGGCATTGGGGCCGAAACTCTCATGCACGGGCACCGCCATCTGGACGCGCTGCCACGTGTCAACAGGCGAGTCTATATGCAGGGAGAGCAGCTTCGGCCAGGGGGAATGCTCCTCCTGCCAGTAGAAGTTGAAGGAGTACCCTTCGCTGATTTTGTAGTCGAAGGAGACATAGACGACGGTGCTCTTGGGTATCTCCGTCTCAAACCGCTGGAGCAATTCAAAGTCCCACGGCTTCGGGGAAATGTCCTTCACATTGATGGTCAGGATGTTGGAACTACCTTCCTCCTGTGCAGGGGCCACCATAGCCACCCCCAGCCCGCCCGTGCGGAGAGACCAGAACGCAGTCTTGGTGGCCTTGTCGTTGAACATGCCGTTCTTGACAAGCTCTATCTTCTCCGCTTCATCTGCCGGCAAAAGGTGGGCTAAAAACAGTGTCAGAATGAGTGTCAGTATGAATCTCATAGTGGTTGTTCCCCCTGTTTGTGCTGAAGAAAGGTTGTGTGCCAGAGGCGCAAGCTTCTGGTTGTGTGCCAGAGGCGCAAGCTTCTGGTTGTGTGCCAGAGGCGCAAGCCTCTGGTAAAAATCAATAATGCGGAACCTTCACGTCCTTTCCTGTCCGCTCAGACTCGTAGATGGAAAGAATCAGGTCAACGGCCTTGCGGGCTTCGCGAGGCACCACGTAGGGGTCGCGGTCCTCCTTCAGCGCTTGGATGAGGTCGTTCATCAGGAAGGCATGGCCCTGGAGGCCGATGGCCTTGTTGTCGTTGTTGGCACCGCCGCCAGCCTCGGCGGCATCCTCTGGCTTGCACTCCTTCGCCATCTCATCGCTGCCGATGGGCGCGGTCGCCCATTGGACGATGTTCTGGCCCGCCATGCAGATGGTGCCATTGTCCCCGTGAAGCTCCCAGCGGCGGACAACGCCTGGGTTGCAGGAGGTTGTGCCGATGATGGTGCCCAGCGCCCCGTTGGTGAACTGTATGGAGGCCACGCAGGTGTCCTCCACGGGAATGTCGCGCACCAGGTGCTTGGCGCGCGCAAAGACGGAGTCCACCTCCAGGCCTGACAGCCAAAGGAACTGGTCCACGCCGTGGACTCCCTGGTTCATCAGGGCGCCGCCGCCGTCCAGCTCCCAGGTGCCGCGCCAGCCTGCGCTCTTGTAGTAGGCGCGGGAACGGTAGTCCTTGAGATAGGCGTCCACGAGCGTCATCCGTCCAAGGATGCCCGACTGGATGGCGTTGTGAACCTTGATGTTGTTGGGATAGGTGCGCAACTGGAAGACACAGCCGCACTTCACCTTCGCCTTCTCCACTTCGTCAATCACCTCTGTGATGCGGTCGCGCTTGATTTCAAAGGGCTTTTCGCAGAGGATGGCCCGCCCCGCCCTGGCAGCCGCGATGACTCCGTCCCCATGGATGCCCGAAGGCGTGCAGATGCTGACGATATCGACGGCGGGGTCCTTCACCATCTCCAGGTAGTTCTTGTAGAAATTGGTGCAGCCGTGCTGCTCGCCGAAAGCACGCCCCTTGGCCTCATCCACATCGCAGACAGCCACCAATTCGGCCTCTTCAACCTCCTTGATGGCGTTGGCGTGCGTTCCGCCGATGATACCACAGCCGATGATGCCGAAACCAAACTTGCCGTTCTTCATTATCTTTTCTCCCAAAATGTTGAAATGACGAGGCCATAGCAGAACAACGCTGCCATCGCCGTCTATAGAGGTAATTGCAAAACTAGCGCGAAATGCGCTATGAGATGGGCGCAGTGGCTAAGGCAACGGCTCGAAGCCGCACTTTCGTGCGGCGAGAGGCGTTGCCAACGCCAATGTGTTCATATCGACGCGCATTTCGATGATAGTTTTGCAATTTCCTCTATAATATATACCTTGTCAGAATATATGCCAACTTTTCACGAATTCAATTCGCGATGCTCATCGTGACGATTATCGTCAGGCTTGAAGACTTGCTTCCAATGACGGACAATGGCGAGAGCCGCGTCATATTGCGCAGAAACTCCTGCACGGAGTTGTTCAGCACCCGCGAATTCGACATTTTGACGATGCGCGCGTTTGCGACATTCCCGCTGGCATAGACGGTGAAGCTGACCTCCACAGGCGAAGGATTTCTCACATCCAGCTCGCCCTTGCTGGGCTCGCGCCAGTTGCGCTGGATATAGGGGCGCGCAACCTCCTCCGCATAGCTGCGGGTTTCCACCTCAATGGCGGCCATCTCCGTACTGACGCTGGTACTCGGTGCAGAGGTCGTCTGCGGCTTGTTCAGGCTCTCCATCAGGCGCTTCTCA
>JAFTAC010000707.1 GCA_017458805.1 Victivallales bacterium
CACCCCCAACACCTTCGTCGCCACCTCCCTGGCGGTCCTGAAGGAGGGCGGCATCCCCGTCTTCGCGGACATTGACGAGCGCACCTACAACATCGACCCCGAAGAGGTTGCCAAGAAGGTCACCAGCAAGACCAAGGCCATCTATGTCGTCCACTACGGCGGCTTGATGGTCGATATGGATCCCATCATGGAAATCGCGCAGAAGCACGGCCTGAAGGTCCTCGAGGACTGCGCACACGCGGTCGGCGCCACCTACAAGGGCCGCTATGCTGGTAGCATCGGCGATGCGGGCGCCTTCTCCTTCCACTCCCTGAAGAACATCACCACCTGCGGCGAAGGCGGCATGATCACCACCAACCATGACGAGTACTCCGACCCCATCCAGAACCTCCGCTGCATGAGCAACAACGTCGCCTGGGCAAATCCTCAGAACGAGTGGCATTTCGGCGACGCCATCACGATGAAGAAGACCTCCCCCATCGAATACTGGCTCCCCGCACACTTCGACGTGAACCCCTACAAGGGCCACTGGGGCTGCAACTACCGCATGAATGAAATCCAGGCCGCCGTCGGCTGCTGCCAGCTGGACAAGCTGCCCATGCTGACCGCCAAGCGCCGCGAAATCGGCCACAAGATCACCGCTGGCCTCCAGGACATCGATGGTATCGAACCCGTGTACGAACCCGCCGACAGGGTGCACGTCTTCCACCTCTACACCCTCTGCATGGATGAGAAGAAGCTGGGTGGCAACCGCGATGAGTTCATGCGCATCCTCTACGAAGAAGAGGGCGTGCAGGGCATCCTCCACTACCAGCCGACCTTCCACTTCACGGGACTCCGCGCCATGGGCTACGACCCCAACCAGTGCCCGAAGGCCAGCCAGTTCTTCTACAAGCGCGAACTCAACCTCCCGATGCACCCCCGCCTCACCGACGAGGACATCGCCACCATGTGCCAGGCCATCAAGAACACCGTCGCCAAGATGCGCACGCGCCACTGCAAGGCCTGATAACGGCGGCTACGATACCACTTGGCGCAAAGCAAAATCGCTCGAAGCAATTTGTTTTTGCGCCTAGTGGCATTATATTAACAACATATACGTCCGAGTAGCTCAGCGGATAGAGCAGTGGTTTCCTAAACCATTGGTCGGAGGTTCAATTCCTCTCTCGGATACCATTTTTAGCCCTATTTCCCGTGCGGAATAGGGCTTTTTAGGCTATTTTAAGCACAAACTGTATAGGTATGATAATTAATAGTAATCTATGAAAAATGTCCTAAAAATGTCCTAAATCGCTTTTGAGAAAATTTAGTACTTTTTTCCACTATTTCCATTGCATGACAGATATTTAGCCTGTAGTCAAAAATGGCGTTTTTTTGAGAAATGGGCTTTGCTGCCGTGCCGCCGTCTTCGACCGCTGCCAGCGTTCCAATTTCGCCCCTCTGGATTGTCTGGCTGCTCTGGTTTGTCTGGTAGTTGGCGACGGCATCAGCCGCCAGCCTTTGCCCAAACGGAAAACTTTTCGACCCGTCGCACAAGGAATGGGGAGGGCTCCAGGCGCACCCTGCCGCTGCCGACCTCTGGAGAGTACCTTTTCCCGCCTTGCCGCTCCGCTTCGCTACGCGGCACGGCGCAAGGGATGCGGGAAAATGCCTATCCCGTGGGTTTCGCTCGCGCCGATGGCGCTCGCTTCACCCACGTCTATGTTCTTGCCGCCGCTAACGCGGCTCATATCAATC
>JAFTAC010000708.1 GCA_017458805.1 Victivallales bacterium
TTGAGGTAACGTGCCCCCTCCCGAAGCTCCATCGTGTCCAAAACAGCCTGAAGGTCGTCTGGTGCGCATATTCCCTTGGTTGCAAGGTAGTCGGCTCCCAAGCGGTTCCAGTAGGCAAGACTGTCCAGCAGGGTGCCATCCAAGTCCCAGATGGCTCCCTGCCATGCAAAACCTTGCTCCACGGAAACGCTTTGGCTGCTCATTTGCAGAGGAAGACGCGCGTCTCGAACGCCTTCATATCCAAGGTGATTTCGCTGGCGTTCTCCGCCACGACCTCGCCCGAGTAGATGTCCTCCACGCGGCATTTGCGAGGCAGATGAATGGTCTTCTTGCCTGCGGAACGTGCGTTGATGGAGACGATGCTGCCGCCCGCGCAGAGGTTTTCCCGCGTGTCGCAGTAGATGTGGACGCCCTTCCCGCGCAGGTATTCGCGCATGAACTCGGTGTCCAGCGTTGCCGCGCCATAGAAGAGCACATTCCCCTTTTCGGCAACGGCGACCGCCCCGTTGTCAGAGTATTTTCCGAATGTCTTTGCAGAGGCGTCTTCCACGGCAAAGCGCGGATTGACCTCGTATTCGCTGCCGAACGAGCGTCCTTCATTCCAGTCGAGTTTCAGGAAACCAGGCTTTGTGTTGGCGATGGTCATGCCCGCCAATTTGCTCATCGTGTTGGTATTGAAGCCTTTGCCATCGATGAAGCCAGCCCCGTATGTGATGATGACATTGTTATTGTGCTTGCGAATGGCGGCAAACGCCTCCTCAAGCTCCTTGGAATCCGCGAAGGCATTCAGGAAGATGAAGACTTTGTATTTTGATGCAACCTTCTTGACATCAGGCAGAAGGATAATGTCAATAGGAGCACCAATCTGGCCCATGGCCTCCCGCTGGTAGTAGAGCAGTTCGCCTGAAAGCGTCTGTACGGAACGCCCAACTTCCGTCAACTCGCCTTTGTAATTGTAGTCAAAGACTCCGCTGCACTCCATGCCGTGTTTGGCACGTGTCGCAGCCAGATACTTGAGAGCAGCCTCATCGATGACAGCGGCGACTTCTGTGGTGGGGTCGAGCCCCTTCTCCATCAGATACTGCCCTGCCTTGATGGACTTTGTGAACATCTCGCGGATTTTGGGGTCGTCCAGTTCATTGCCTCCAGCAAGCGGAAGTTGGTTCAATGGCATCTTGTGCGCGAGATACATGCCGACATTTCGCTTCAAGACATTGAGGGTATGCTCCAAGGTGACGGTCTGATTGAAGCCCGCAGGCTGCGTGAGATGTGTGCGCGTGTCATCCTCCAAAATGGAGAGCTTGCCCGCCTCGCGGATGGCAGCGAAGGGCTTCATCTCGCCATTGGGCATGCCCAGCGCACGAATGCCATAGCTCTGGGGCGAGAGGAAGAAGTCCATGTCAGGCGAGTTCAGAAGCAAGGCCAAATCGTTATGACCGCCACCGTGTACGCAGTGGCCAAGATTCGCGTATTCAAGAAGATAGCCATAGTAGCAGCCAACGAGTTTGTTGCCATTGCACGCCTTCTTGGTCGCCTCGGCGATGCAACGTATGCACTCCGCGATGCTCTCGCTGTAGTAGTCGTCATAGAGCATGGCGATAGCGTCCTGCTTCGGGTTGCGGAAGATGCCGCCGTCAGAGGCCATGCGTGCCTCCGCGCCAGGTACCTCGTCCACCTTGACGCCATGCGCCGCCGCATACTTGATGAAGTCGCGCTTGGCGTTCACGCCGAAGTCGGCGAACTTGGCGGAGTGCGCCTGCCACCCCTGCCACTCGCAGGAGATGCCGCCCATCAGGTTGTACAGCACAATCTTGCTGCCGAAGTACTTCTCGCAGTGGTTGACGAAGGCGGTCAGAGCGCGCTGCGCGTCGGCCCGCACATCGGGGTCGGAGAAGGTGACGGTCGAGACATAGTAGCCATACTTGGTGCCGTCATTCGCCTTGGAGATGCGGTCGGGGTAGAGCCTCTCGTACCAGTTGGATGGATGGCACCAGACGTAGATGCCCAGCATGGAATCAGGGTAGAGGTACATCAGCTGGCTCAAGGTGCGGTCCAGCGCCGCAAAGTCGTATTTGTCAGGTCCCTTCCACCAGTCGGTCTCCGCCGCGCCACCTGCGCGGATGACCACCACGTTGAAGGGGGAGTTCTTCCCCTCCATACCGCTATGGACGGAGAACTGCTGCTTGTACTGATGGCTCGTCAAGATGTTGAAGTAGAAGGGCTTTCCGTTGAGCATCGGCACAGGCCCCGTCTGTGTCTGCGCCAGCTTCAGCACGGCTGCCTTCCCAGGGACGACACGTTCGGGGCTGGCCACTTCGATGGTGTACTGCCCTTCAGAACTCCGTCCGTAGATACCGAAAGTCCATCTGCCCTTCTGGGAAACGCCATAGAGAGGCATCTTGTACGGGGAGAAGCGGATGACGGCACTGCCATCGGCATTCAACTTGCCTCCCAGTTCCTTGATGGTGCCACTGACATTGCTGATAAGCGAACCGCCAAGGGTGGTGTACTTGCCGAAGAACTTGTCATCCTCCGCAAAGGGCGTTGCACTGCGGAATGTAACCTCCACATCGCACTCCTCAAGCGGGCGCAGAGCCAGTTCGACCTTGCCGTTCAGCGCCTTGATGGAGGTGTACTCAGGGATGGTGTTGGTCCATGGGGAGGCGGGGGGCCCAGGGCGCGTCTCGACCTTTTCCCATGTGCATTCGTAATCTAGCTTAGTCCACTCTTCCGCAGGCTTTTTCGTGGTGCCGACACCCTGTGCTGGCGTAACCACCAGATACTGCCCGTTGGGAAGCACCAGCTGCAGATCCAGCATCAGGCCGCCGATGCTGCCCGTGTTTTCGTATGCGACGCAAAGTGCGTTCTTACCCGTCTTGAAGTATTCCTTCGGGATTTCAAGGGAATCCTCCGTGCGCCAGAAGTCGCTCCACTTGTTCTGGACTTTGTTTCCATTTAGGTAAAGCTCGGCAATCTGGTCATCGCACATGCTCTGGAGCAGGTTCTTCACAGGGATGGCATCCAGTGTGAACTCCGTGCGGATATAGTTGATGCCCTGGAAGTAGGAACCGCCAGCAGGCGAGGTCATCGGGGAGGCAAACTTCGGGGCGTTGGGGTCCTGCATGATTTTGCTCTGGACTGCACTGACATCTGGCATCTCGGATTTGATGCGGGCGGGGATGCCGAGATGGGCGTATTTCTTGTCCCGCTCCTTCCAGTAGAGTTCGCCGTCAACAAGACGGATGGACTTGATTAACACCTTGCCAGGGAATTGGTTGACCAAATCCAGGCGCATCCCCGTTATGGCCTTTGCGTTCTCCCACAGCTTGCCCGCACCTCCATTGTGGAGGTTGACGAAGTGAGTTTGGGGCTTGCCGTCCCCCTTGAGGCTTCCCACGGTAAACTTGGCGGCCTCGTTCAGCACGGGTGCCGTATCCGTGGCGAAGAAAAGCTGGCCACTGGTTGTGGATGGAATCCCTGTCGCAACGTACTCAATCTGCATGAAGTCGGCCCCCTGGGGTGCAACCTCGATTTCACGGATTTCAATGTTGGAGTAGGTACCAGTCAAATCAAGCTCCATGCCGTCGGGCGTCAAGGTGGCGGTCAGGTTCCGCGTCTTGTCCCATCCCGCGTTCGTGCCGTTGAACACCCACTCCTTGGAATTGACAGGCGGCCACTTCTTGGCAGCCCGCAGCCCATCCCGCGAGAGCAGGCGAATGGACTTCAGCAGCATCTTGCCCTTGAAGCGAGAAACCAGGTCAAGTCGTATCGATGTGACAATGGTCTCCTTGTTCTTCCAAATCGGCGTGCCCTTCCCTGAGAAAAGTGTTGTGAGAGCCGTATGCTCCTTTCCATCCGCAACAATGCCAGGCATATAGAACTTGGCATCTTCGTTGAACTTCGGAACGGCCTTCGTGCCAAAGAACATAATGCCGCCGTTGTTTTCAACCTTCCCTTCGGCAACATACTTCAGTTCCAGATAGTCGTACTCGGCAGAAGAGAACTCCATATTCTCGCCTAGAAAGCATGGATACTCCCCGTTGAAGGTGAGTTCAAGCCCCTCCTCGGGGACCTCCTTCATTTCCAAGTTTTTCGCTGGCTTCCACCCGCTATTCCCCTGCGTGAAGTCCCATTCCTGAGCACACAGCCCCATGGCCATTACCAACAACAGCAACAAAATGATGTTTTTCATTAGCAACCTCGTTTTGTGATAATTGACAATTACATATTTCCGTATATAATATGCATGATGATTATCGAAAAGTCAAAAGAGAAAGGCCTTTTTTTAAAAACGATGTTTTCTAAGAGACATTTCCAGAGTTAGCAAAGTGGCAGTACACAATGCTGTAGCCTTGAAACATTTCACGCAAATGCCAGACGCGCTCGCAATGAAAGTTGGCGAACATCGCGCCCATTGCTTCTATCGCTCATTGGCGATTTTACAGGCTGAAGGAAACATGTGTTTGACTTTTCAGGCTTGCATCTTTATATTAATATGGTAATAATTTGGACATTTTTGCGAGTTTCAAACAACGAGGCGTTGATGAAA
>JAFTAC010000076.1 GCA_017458805.1 Victivallales bacterium
CCCCGAGCAGGAAAGCGCAGCCAGGACGACGCGTGGGCTCCGTCCCGTGCAGGAAAGCGCAGCCCTGACGACGAGTGGGCTCCGTCCCGTGCAGGAAAACGCAGCCATGACGACGCACGGGCTCTGCCCCGTGCAGGAAAGAGCAGGCGTGACGATTTTGGTTTTGACCGCGCCCCCCGCAAGCTGTCAGGCTTCGGTGGCCGTGGTTTCACGGGAAACGCACGTACCGACCTAGGCAAACCAGGCAAATCGCGCCGCAAGGACGGCTTCGGCCATTCCAAGCGGTAGTCGTCTGTTCTGAACCGCAAGCGAGCAGTCTGTTCTGAACCGCAAGCGAGCAGTCTGTTCTGAACCGCAAGCGAGCAGTCTGTTCTGTGCCGCCAGCGGGCAGTCTGTTCTGTGCCGCCAGCGAACAGTCTGTTCTGTGCCGCGAGCGAGCAGTCTGTTCTGTGCCGCAAGCGCAAGCTTGCGGAAAAAAGGAGCCTCTCATGCAAGAAATCCCCCCCATCCGCCCCAACTGGGACGAAGCCAACTACGACGAAAGCGCCATAGCCCCCTATACCCTTGAGGATCCGCTTGCCTTTGCCGACGGCACACCTCTCCGTTCCAAGGAGGAGTGGCCGCGTCGTCGCCAGGAGATCCTGGATATTTTCGCACATGAGATGTATGGCGTCGAGCCACCTCCGCCCGACACTCTCATTACGGAATGCGTCGATGAAAAATGCGACGCCATGGCGGGTTATGTTGTTCGCAGTCAGTACAAAATGTGGTTCAGACAAGATAAGACAGGACCGTGCATCACCTGGATTGTCTTCCGCCCACGCTATGCAGAAAAGCCCGTACCCGTCATTTTGGGACTCAACTATCGTGGCAACCATGAACTTGTGCCCGACCCAGACATCCCCGTAATGCAGGCCTGGAGCCATGAGGGAAAACTCACACCAAACAACCATGCCACGGAGGCTTCTCGCGGTCTGCGCTCCAATCCAAACGCGGACTCCACCTTCCCGCTGGGGATGATCATCGCACGAGGCTATGCCGCCATGAGCGCATGCTACTGCGAAATCTCCCCCGACCCATATCCAGACGAACCCGATCCGAAGTTCCAGCAGAACCCATTCGCCTACACGGGCGTCTTCGACCTCTGGGGGAAGCGCGACGAATCCCGCGACGACAACACCACCGCCCTCGGTGCCTGGGCCTGGGCCCTTTCCAGAGGCCTGGACCTCGCCGAGCGCATCCCCGAACTGGATGCGAAACGCAGCGTTGTCACGGGCTGCTCGCGCCTTGGCAAGGCAGCTCTGCTGGCCGCCGCCCGCGACGAGCGCTTTGCCGTGGCCGTTCCCAACCAATGTGGTGGTGGAGGGGCCTGCCTCGCCAAGCGCGACTTCGGCGAGTGCGTTGGCACCGAGATGAAAATGTTCACTCACTGGTACTGCAAGGCCTATGCAAAATATGCAAAGAATCCTGCCAGGACTCTCACCTTCGACCAGCACCTCCTCTTGGCCTCCATCGCCCCAAGGCACCTTCTCATAGAAGGTTACAACACTAGCCCTTGGATGGACACGTATGGCGAATACCTCGCTTGCCGCGCTGCCTCCCCCGCATGGGAGTTCCTTGGGCTTCCAGGCATGCCAGGCGAGGGCAATCCAGCCAAATACAGCACGGAGGCCATCGGCCCATACCTCGGCTATGTCTGGCGCACAGAACAGCATGGCATCTCCGCGTATGACTGGAAGTGGATGCTCGATTTCGCAGACCAGGCTTTTGGCCTCTAACCACTATGACACCTTCCGATTCCAACGACTGGCACTGGCAGCTCTCACACTGCATCACCTCACATGAGGAGTTATCGCACCTGTCAGGCTATATACCTCCTACGGCGGAACAACTTGCGTGTGCGCAGCAGTACCCCATGCTGGCCACGCCGTTCTACCTATCGCTTGCAAATTCCGCCTCGCAGGACGATCCAATCATCCGCCAGTGCCTGCCACAGCCAGCGGAATGCGAGGACGGTGCCGACAAAGACCCGCTTGGCGAACAGAACGCCTCGCCCGTCCCGCGCCTCGTCCACCGCTACCACGACCGTGCCCTTTTCGTGACGTGCGGCTGCTGCGCCGTCCACTGTAGGCACTGCATGAGAAAGCGCGTCTGGGAGACGCCTCTGCCACCACCCACCGACAACGAGCTGGAAGCCGCCATTGGTTACTTGCGCAGCCATCCAGAGGTGCGCGAGGTGCTGATTTCAGGGGGCGACCCACTGACCCTGGAAGACGACGACATCGCCCGAGTGCTGCGTGCCTTCGCCTCTGTACCGAGCATCGAAATGCTGCGCATCGGATCACGCACGCTAGTAGCCCTGCCACAACGATATACAGAGGAACTTTGCAACCTTCTGGGAAGCTGCGGAAAGACCGTGTGGATTGCCTCCCACTTCAACCACCCGCAGGAACTCTCCAATGAAGCTGAGTCAGCCGTGCTTCGGCTCATGCGGCATGGTGTGCCAGTCGTCAACCAGACCGTCTTGCTGAAAGGCATCAACGACGATGCGGATATTCTGGCAAAACTCTTCACGGGGCTCCTGCGCATCCGCATCAAGCCCTACTACCTCTTTCATGGGGACCCAGTCTGCGGCACGCTCTGCTTCCGCACAGGCATCGACGCTGGTGTCGCCATCATGGCGCAACTTCGCAAACGCCTCTCTGGCATGGCCCTGCCCGCCTTTGCCATCGACCTTCCGCAGGGCGGAGGAAAGGTTCGCATAGAACCGAATTCCTTCGCTGGTCTCGCCCCCGACGGCACCCGCATGTACTATGATTTAGGCGGCCATCCCGTCCTTTATGCAGAAACATGAACAGATGGAAGGCAAGAAAAACACTCCATTTGCAACTTTTTCACCCACTCGAATATAAATTTCGACAAAACGATGTGAAAATCTCCAAAAAGGGAATATAGTATCATCTTGTTTGACATAATCTACATGGTATTTCAGCCGCAATGAAATCACGCGGTGGCAAATGATTGGGCGGTAAAACGCACTTTCATGGCTGAAATATCATTCCAATCCATCATCATCACCGCGTACAAATAGTCTTTGCCCAAGGAGTCACAGTGGACAACGCAACTCTCAAAGTCAATGTGAACGCACTCGTCAAGGAGCCGTGCTCAGTCACATTGCAGATCGAAGTGCCTGCAGAAGAGGCCCTGACTGTTTACAATAAAGTCGAAAAGCAGATGGCTTCCAGAGCCACCCTTCCTGGCTTCCGCCCTGGCAAGCTGCCGACGGAACTGCTGCGCCGCCAATTCGGCAAGCGCATTGCAGCACAGGCCTCGGAAGAGCTCATTTCAAAGGGATATGACGCCGCCCTAGAGCAGGCTGGCTACAAGGGCAAAGTCGCAGGATCGCCCAAAATCGCAGAGGACTCCCAGGAGAAAATGTACGAAGTCGGCAAGCCCTTCGCCTACAACGTGGATATCGAGACGGTTCCCGAGTTCGACCTTCCTGAATACAAGGGGCTGAAAATCAAACGCTTCACCTATGAAATCAAGGATGAAGACATTGACAAGCAGGCGGATTACTTCCTGCAGATGTCCGTCAAGTACGAAAAGTCCGAAGAGCCCGCCAAGGAAGACGACGTCCTCACCCTCTCCTATGAGGCGAAGCTGCCCGAAGGCCTCGTCATCCCTGACAACTATGCCTCCATCGTGAAGAATGAGCAGGGCTGGTATCCGATGCGCACCCCCGAGATCACCGGCGACGAAGGCTTCACCGATATTCTGTGGGAGTCGCCCAAAGACGAGCTCCAGGGCACTCAGCACTTTCTCCTCGTCGATGGTCAGAATATGATATACGACTTCACTATCAAGCA
>JAFTAC010000709.1 GCA_017458805.1 Victivallales bacterium
ACATTTTGGCTTATCTTTCTAGAAATCTAGAAAATAGCCACAACCAAGGGGAGCAACCATGGACAAAAGAATCATTGCATTTCTTCTGGCGTTTTCGGCATTAGTGCTTGCACAGCAGAAGCCTTTGGAATGGAGCTTCAAGGACGGCCTGCAGGGGTGGAATGTCGGTGGCTTTGTGAGCCATCAAATCACCCCCGAGGGCTTTCACGGGAAAGTGAAGCGCGATGCCATGCTCTTCTCCCCTATTTTGAACATCAATGCGGCGGACTACGACACGCTGGCCGTGGTGATGAAAAGCAATTTGACAGCCACTGGCGAGATTTTCATCCGCGCAAAGGGCGAAATCTTCACGGAGAAAAAGTTCCGCCACCACCGCACGCGCGATGGCGGGGATTATCTGCTCTACAACTTCAACCTCTCACACGTCAAAGGCTGGGAGGGCGTGATCGAGCAGATACGCTTCGACCCCATCAACCCCGCCTCGGACATCGCCATCCAGTCCATCAACCTGCTCAAGCGCGGCATTGACAAGGACAGCGTGACCTTGCTGAATGGCCAGCCCGTCACCCTCCCCATCAAAGATGGCATTATCACGTGGCGTTTCAAGAACGGACGCCAGGGATGGACCGCAAACCGCTGGGAAAAGACCGAAATCCGCGAGGACGGTTTCCATGGCCTCTCCATGCCTGACTGCAGCCTCGTCTCCCCTGAACTCAACATCAAAGCAGAGGATTACGACACGATGTTCGTGGCCATGAAGAGCGATACCAGCGGCATGGGTGAAATCTTCATCAGCTCCAACGGCTCGGTTTTCAGCGAAAAGCAGTACAAGGTCTTCACTCTTGTCGGAGACAACAAGATGACCCTTCTCTCATTTGACCTGAAATCCATCAATGGCTGGAACGGCGTCATCAACAAGCTCCGCTTCGACCCACTCAATCCTGGCGGGGCAAATGTCCAGATAGAGTTCATTTCCATGCTGAAGGGCGAAAAAAACGCCATCCAGAACGGCAACTGTGAAATCTTCATGAACGGCCAGCCCTACGGCTGGACCTTGAAGGGAGCCACCCTCTCCCATGAAGCCTTCAGCGGCGCAAACAGCCTCGCCTTCAACAAAAACGACACCGCCGAAATCGACCTCCCCAATGTCGGACGGCTTGGCGTCTTCCAATTCTCCTTCAAGACCAAGGGCGAACGTCTCCAGGCGGAAATCGTCTTCAATGGCGAAAACAAGACGCACCTTGAGACCATCCCAATCAAGACCGCGCCATCCACCGACTGGCAGGACAATCAGGCCACCATCACGATCCCAGAGCTTGCCTACGACGGCATCATCCGTTTCACAGGGACAGGCCATGCCTTCCTGGACGCCCTGAAATGCAAGCAACTTGAAGAAGGCACCATCGTCACACCGCCCCCATTCCAGACCACCTGGAAGGGCAAATGGATCTGGTGCGAGGACAACAAGCAGCAGGACAACTGCACCGCATACGTCCAGAAAACCTTCACTCTCCCAGACAAGGAACTCTCCGCTGCCGACATGCAGTTGACCTGCGACGACAGCTATGCCCTCTACGTCAACGGCCAGCTCGTCCACTCGACGCATGGCGTGCCAGACGCCTGGAAGAAGCCCAGCATCCTCGACCTGCGCACCTTCCTGAAGCCTGGAGCCAACACCATCCTTGCGGAAATCACTGATGTTGCCTCCTTCCAAGGCTTTATCGCCGATGTCTTCATCGCCACGAAGGACGGGCAATTCATTGCGTTTGCCACCGACGGCAACTGGCAGGCATCTGTCGGCAAGGAAGGGCCATGGGCCCCTGCCGCCGTGCTTGGCCGCCCGCCTTGCGCCCCCTGGGGCCACGCCAACTACAGACCCATGCGCGTCAAGAACAACCTCAAGGAGCCGTTGAAAGCAACTCTCCATCTACCAAAGAGCGTCAAGCCAGGCGAAACAATGCACTGCAAGATCACTTGGGTTGTGGATATGGCGGCTAAGCGCGTCACCCTCAAAAACCCGCTCCCCGTCAAATACCAACTCATTCAAGGCGGCAAAACCGTCTGGGAAGATTGGGTGCCAGAGGGGCTCACCATGCTCGAAGGCATGCCACGCCTCAACATGAACGCCTACTTCCCGCTCAAGCTAAAGCGCGGCGATTGCACGATGAAAATCGAGTTCCTTGGTGCTCCAGAAGGCAGCAACCTCACTGCTGATGTTTTTATTGATGCCGATGAGAAAAAGAGTTATGACTTCCCCAAGGTCGAACTAGTCTCTCAAGACGGCCTTACGAACATCCACGTGAATGGTCAGCTCATCGACCCCACGCAGGCCCTCTTCACCAAACCCGACCAGAAGCAGCAGATTTACACACGTGATGCGGGCATTCACCACTGGGGCATCAGTGGCGACATGGGTTTCACTGAGCACGGCTTTGACTATTCGAACTTTGACGCCGCCGCCGAAAAGTACCTCTCCGTTGACCCAAATGCCTGGCTCATCATCAATTACAGTGTACGCACCAACACCCACCAATGGTGGATGGCGCAACACCCCGAGGCGCGGTGCCGATACGAGGACGGCAGCGATACCGTCAACGACTACAAGGGCTCCAAAGGTTACCGCCCGTCATACGCATCCAAGGTCTGGCGAGAGACTTACGGCGATGTTTTGCGCCGCTTCATCCGCCACCTCAAGACCACCCCATACGCTGAGCGCATTGTCGGCTTCCACTCCATCAACGGCATCTCCGCCGAATGGTTCCACTGGGGGTCCCAGTCAAGGCATTTCGTCGATTACTCCGACGCCTCGCGGGATGACTTCCGCCGCTGGCTCAAGGCCAAATACGGCACAAATGCCGCCTTGCAGAAGGCGTGGGCACGCAAGGACGTGACCTTCGACACCGCCACCATCCCCACGGGCGATGAGCGTGACACCCCAGCCAATGGCCTCTACTACGATCCGAAGACCCAAATGAACGTGTTGGACTACAACGACTACCAGCATGAAAACTGCATCGAGACCATCAACTACTTCAACCGCATCGTAAAGGAAGAGACGGGCGGGCGCGTTATTTGCGGAACCTACTACGGCTACACCTTCAACCTCTTCGATTCCACCTTCTTCGGGCAGGGGTCAGGACACTACCGCCTGGAAACCATGCTCCGCTCCACCGAATTCGACTACTGTATCGCCCCCGACTGCTACGGCGAGCGCCACGTGGGCGGCACCTCCAAGACCATGACCCCTGGCGGTGCTTTCCGCCTGAACGGCAAGTTCTTCTGGAACCAGGCGGACTTGCGCAGCCACTGGGTCTATCAGCGGCAGCCCGACGGCACGGTTGCAACCGTCCAGGAATCCGTCGATTGCATGGAACGCGAGTTCGCCAGGTGCATGTCGGAGGGCAACGGCATCCAGTGGTATGATTTCTCCAAAGGCTGGACAATGGGCGACAGACGCCTGATGAAGGCCGCTGGCAGGCTCTATGACCTCAGCTGCCAATATAGAAACACTGTAAAGGACTGGGCTCCAGAGAACTACCTGCTAGTCGTACTGGACGAGCGCTTCATGGGACGCTGGAGCGCCTTCAGCAACGTCGGTGGCAGCGAGCTCCACCAGAACCAAATGACCTACCTCTGGCGCGCAGGCCTCCCCTGGAAGGTTGTCCTTTTCTCTGACCTCCTGCGCCACCCCGAACTCCTTGCACACAAGGCAATGCTCTTCCTAGACGCCTACCGCCTTACCGACGAATATAAGAAGTATTTGGAGGAAAAGGTGTTGAAGGATGGACGCACCGTCGCCTTCGTGGGCTGCCCAGGAATGCTGACGCCCGACGGCCTCTCGGCCGACTATTGCTCCACCCTCATGGGCTGCCCCTTCTCGCTCATTGACGAGAAGACCGTCCTGAAGAGCAAGGGAACTGCGACCTGGCAGGACATCGAAGGCCAGGAGTGGGGGCACAACCCCGCCTACAAGTCCACGCAGTTCCTGATGCCCACCGCCACCGATGGCTGCGATGTACTGGCTACGCTCGCCGATGGCCGCCCGTCTGCGCTTTTCAAGAAAGGCACTGCCTGCAACCTCTTCTGGAGCGCGGCTCCAGGGCTCTCGCCCGCAGTGTTGCGTGCCATCGCAAAACGTGCAGGCGTGCCTGTGCTTGCCTCTGGCAACGACGGCTTCTATGCGGGCCGCGGCTTCATCGGCATCAACGCCTCCAAGGAGGGCCTCAAGGAAATCAACCTCCTGGGCAAAGGCACTCCAAAGGACATCCTGACAGGCCAGACCTGGCCCGCTGGCACCACTACCATCA
>JAFTAC010000077.1 GCA_017458805.1 Victivallales bacterium
CAACATGACGAAAGAAGAACTGCAAAACAAAGTGCGAGAGGCTGAAGAGCGTCTTGAGCATTTGAGGGGGTTTCTTTGACGTCCCTGCCAAGCAGGAACGACTGGACCTTCTGGAAGCGCAGATGACGCGCAACGATTTCTGGGACCGCAAGGAGCAGGCGCAGGAGACCGTCAATGAGGTCAGTGTGCTCAAGAACCTTCTGGAGCCCTTCAAGCGAAACGTCGCCCAGCTAGATGACTTCAAGGTTATGGCGGAGTTCGCCGAGGCAGAGGGAGACGACTCTCCCTTCTATAAAGAGGCCGACGAGCATGCCGACAAGCTCTTCAAGGGGCTGGACGAGCTGGAATTCCTCTGCTTCCTCTCGGGCAAGATGGACCACAACAACGCCATCGTCACCATTCACGCAGGTGCGGGCGGCACGGAGGCGTGCGACTGGTGCGGGATGCTTTTCCGCATGTACACGCACTGGTGCGACAAGCGTGGCTTCACCTACGACATCGTCGATATGCAGCCAGGGGACGAGGCGGGCACGAAGTCCGTCAACTTCATCGTCCAGGGCGAGTTCGCATACGGCTATATGAAGGCGGAGAAAGGCGTCCACCGCCTGGTCAGAATCTCCCCGTTTGACGCGAACAAGCGCCGCCACACCTCCTTCGCCTCCGTCGATGTCCTCCCCGAAATCAACGACGACATCGTCATCGACATCAACGAGAACGACTTGCGCATCGACACCTTCCGCGCATCGGGCGCAGGCGGCCAGCACATCAACAGGACGGACAGCGCCGTCCGCATCACCCACCTGCCCACGGGCATCGTGGTCACCTGCCAGAGCGAGCGCTCCCAGCACAAAAACAAGGCGAACGCCATGCGCATCCTGAAGGCGCGCCTCTTTGATTTGGAGGAGACCAAGCGCCGTGCAGAGCATGCAGCCGAATCCGCCGCCAAGGGCGACAACGCCTTCGGAAACCAGATCCGCTCGTATGTCTTCCAGCCCTACCAGATGGTGAAGGACCTGCGCACGGAGGAGGAGACCAGCAACATCTCCGCCGTCCTCGACGGGGATTTGGACCCCTTCATCATCGCCTGGCTCAAGGCGGGCCAGCCACAATCCAGAGTTTAACGTACTGTCACATAGCAACATCCAAACTACAACCCAAAGGAGCTAATTAACATGCAATGCTGCTGCAAAACCGTGAAGAAAGCCATTGACACAGTCCGCCTGCTGGCCGCCGACGGCGTCCAGAAAGCCAACTCAGGACATCCAGGCATGCCTATGGGCTGCGCCGACTATGCGTTCACGCTGTGGAACGAGTTCCTCCGCTTCAACCCCGCCGACCCTGAATGGATTGGCAGAGACCGCTTTGTCCTCTCCGCCGGTCACGGCTCGATGCTCATCTACTCTCTGCTGCACCTCTTCGGCTATGGTCTGACCATCGACGACCTCAAGAGCTTCCGCCAGAAAGGCAGCAAGTGCCCAGGCCATCCCGAATACGGCCACACGAAGGGCGTTGAAGTCACCACTGGCCCACTGGCCTCGGGTCTCGCCTCCGCAGTCGGCATGGCAATCGGTCTGAAGCAGCTCAAGGCTCGCATCGGCGCCTGCGACTGCCTTTTCAACCAGAAGGTCTATGTCATCTCGGGCGACGGCTGCATCATGGAAGGCACCTCCCACGAAGCATGCGCCCTGGCTGGCCACCTCAAGCTGGACAACCTCATCCTCTTCTATGATGACAACGGCATCACCATCGAAGGCGAGACCAAGATCGCCTTCAGCGAGAATGTCGCCGAGCGCTTTGCCGCATACGGCTGGAATGTCATCCGCATCTACGGACAGGACGTGAAGCAGATCCGCGCCGCCATCTCCCTGGCCAAGGTCACCGAAGGCAAGCCCACCATCATCATCGGCAAGACCGTCATCGGCAAGGGCTCGCCCAACAAAGCTGGCAAGGAAGAGTGCCACGGCGCCCCGCTCGGAGCCGACGAACTCGCCCTCACCAAGCAAAATCTGGGCTTCGACCCCAACGCCTCCTTCGTCGTCCCCGAAGACGTCCGCAAGCTCTGCGACGACACCATCGCCGCCAAGAAGTCAGCTGCCGCCGAGTGGAACGCCAAGTTCGAGGAGTTCAAGTCCAAGATGGACGCCGACACCGCCAAGCTCTTCAAGGCACTCATCAACAAGGAAGTCCCCGCCGACATTGAGGCGCAGCTGATGGCCGCCGTTCCCGAACAGGCCACCGCCACCCGCAGCAGCGGCGGCACGATCATGCAGAAGGCCG
>JAFTAC010000078.1 GCA_017458805.1 Victivallales bacterium
CCAGGCCGCCCCGGCCTGGGGAGCGGGGGTAGCCAGGCCGCCCCGGCCTGGGAAAACGGGGGTAGCCAGGCCGCCCCGGCCTGGGAAAACGGGGGTAGCCAGGCCGCCCCGGCCTGGGAAAACGGGGGTAGCCAGGCCGCCCCGGCCTGCGCCGCGAGTAGCCTGGCTCCCCCGTCCTTTGGCTTTTGCATCTGAATCGCACTGGTCTAGTTCCCCCATCACGTTGCGAGAGCGGCACGGGAAAAACTACCAGGGTGCCACCGTATTCCCCTTACGGGCAGGCTTGGCACCGCCAAAAGGATTCACCACCTGCGGCCTCACTGGCTCTGTTGGAACATCAACTGACTTGAAATGCGTCGAGGGCTTCACGATGTACTTCTTCTTGATTTTTTCGTCTTCCTTTGCCAAGGCGATTACCTGGCAGTTGCTGTATTTCTCCTTCGCCTCGGTAACCCTCAACGTTCCGACATAAATCTCGTCCTGGATTTCCGCCAGTACATCGTCATCGTCGTCATCATCATCGTCATCGTCCCCATCATCGGCAAGAGCCTCCAGTCGATAGACATCCAGAAGGTCTCCCTCCTTTACCTTGTCCATGTTCAGATTAATGATGACACGGCCATCCTTCTTCACGACTGCCAGCACCGTCCCCGTCATTGGCTGCGGACGGAATTTCCGCGGAACTTTTGTTATGAACTTTGGAATCATCTTATTGATGCATCCATCCGTTGCCGTTTGAAGAGCCTGCTGGTCGAAATTGCCTCTTGCCCCAGCCATGCCGCTTGACACTTCGCTGATATAGGCTGGCTCGCTCTTCTCCATGGTGCTGAAAACCAGACTGCCCTTACGGGCATCGACTATGAAAAAGGAGACTTCCACAAGCGCATAACGTGTCACCTTCTTGACATTCGACGTCGGGTCAACCCGCACCATTTCGCCAAATCCATACTGGAGCACGTTCATCCGCACCCAATACCCAGGCACGACAAGACCGCCCTCAATAGGTTTGTCCCCCTCCATTCCATCCAGAACAGCAGCCTTCCCCCGCTCTACCATGGCATCCCCCATGTCCTTCTCGTCCTTGACGGCAAAGCCAGCCTCCATCAGAGCAATTTTCAAGCGGTCAATCAGGCCTCTGAAATTAGCGTTCCTCACATCCGTCTTGTTCTCAATCTTGCTCTCCTGCACGCTTACATAAGGGGGGCGAAACTCCTCTTCCTTGTCCGCTCCACCTGCCAAAGGCGATAGCATCGCGGCGCACATCACAGCAAACAATACAAATCTTTTTGACAACATCTCTATCTTCCTCCAAAAAACAGGTATCCCGACACCAGTCAGCATCGGGATACCTGTCAGTTATCATTTCATAACCAGCGTACCGATATGGACTCGGCGGAAATGGAACTTGTTGATTTTCACCCAAGCATAGTCGCTGCCTACCATCTTCACGACACCGTCCGCAACCTGTGTCTGGCGAAACTCCTCCACCTCTGTAATGCGATTCTTCACCATCTCCTGTTCAACAAAGCGGATTATCGAGCCAACCTGAATCCCATAGGCTCCGCCAACATTAATTCTGGCAAAGAGGCCATTGCCGCGAACCTCATCCACAGCAGCGGGGGGCGCAAGCTGCCTTGCATACTCCGTCAGAAGCATCTGCACGGCGGCATCCGCCAGTGCATCTCGTGCATCATTGTATGAAGCGCAACCACTTACGCTTGGCTTGACATGCATATACAACCTCTGCTTACCTTCAGGGTCCAGAAGGGTCAATGCAACATCCGTGGAACCGCAGTACGTCGGTCCCGTGACCGTAGAAACGTTGTTGAGCTTCAAGCTCAGACTGCCGCCTCTCTCCTCGTCAAGGCTCAGGTTCACAATGTCAAAAACAAGGCTGTAGTTTTCCGACTTCGCGAAAGACGCTGCTTCGGGAAGCGTCTCCAACGATTCAAGCTCATTGCCCACGAAGTTGAAGTCAGACAGTGCATTGAACCCCGCAAAGATGCGAGTTGATGTCGTCTTGGCAAACTCCTGCCGCACGGCGTTGTTGCGGATAAAGCTGGGAAGCCTCATCGACGGGATCAACTTCACGTCGCACTTGAAGTTCTTGCGCTCCTCTATGGTTTTCTGAACCTCCTTCGCGTATTCAAGCCCCCTTTCGTCCACAGTAATGTCATTCGGAGGAATCACCTGGAGCACCATGGGGTCATTGGAGAAGAGCTGGGCCTTGAACTCGTCGAAGGTCTCGCCGTTCATGCAGCCCGTCAGGCAGGCCGCCGACATCATCATCCCCGCAAGCAACACTAGTTGAACACACTTTTTCATCTTTTTCAATTCTCCTTGATTTAATGGGTTGTTTTATCTCATGGCTTCAAATTAGCCTTTTTGATGTTGAAGATGGCGGTGCCCTTGCTGCGGCTCACCTTCACCTGCAAGGGGGTCGCCACATACTCCTCGTTGGGTGGCACGATGGTAATCCAGTGTTCGATGGCCAGCGCCTGGAAGGGCTCCGAGACGGCAACGGGCGTGCCCTCCTCCACCACCTCGACGTTCCACTCGCCGTCCTCGTCCTTGACGCGCTTCACAACGCGGTCAATGTAAAGCTCGAAGTCCTCCGACGACACCTCGTTTGCAATCGTCTTCGGTATTTTCACCTTCACGACGTATTCACGCAGGAAGAAACGCCCCACCTTCTCCGCAATCTGGTTCATCGCGTCAATGATGAGCTCGTCGGAAGGGTCGTGCCCCGCAGCCTTCGTCACATTCGTCTCGCGGAATTCGGCCTTCGCCTCCACGTCGCAGGAAAAGACGCGCACGTTGTTGAAGTCGCGCACGCTGGCAACCGCCCGCCGCCTGTAGCTGGTCTTGCGGACCTTGACATCCCCAACGGGAACCGTGAGGCTCTCCTGCTTCATGTCCGCCAGCGTGACGGTGAGAAAAAGGTTGGCACAGGCGACGTCCTCCTGGCTCTTGGAATCAATTGCCTTCTCGATTTCCGAGAGGGAGGCCTCGGAGCGGTCCACCAGCTGGATGAAGTCGCCGTACTTGTCCAGCGCCGAGGCCAGGTAGTCCTTGGCGATGACGACAAGCCGGTTGGAGGTATCGCCCGTGATGGCGGCCCGCAACGCCTCCATCACCTTCCGGCGATGAATGTTTTCATTGCGGATGTCGTTGCTGGTCTGCATATACTCCATCATGCCCGTCTTCCAGTTGACGCGCGCGGCGTGGCGCCGCAAGTCGGGGTCCGCCATGGAGTCGGCGGGCGACGGCATGGGGGGCACGTCCATGTTCACTTTGTCAACCGTCGTCAGGAACTTCTCCGTCTTGGCGACAGAATCAATCGTTCCGACATCCACCAGCAGAAGCTTGATTTTGTTCGGAATCCCCTGCGCAAACAGCCCTCCCGCCAGGCAAAGCATCAGCACTGCAATCAACACTCTTTTCGTTTTCATTGTCCTTGTCCTTTTTAATTCCGTGGTTATCAATCCTAGAGCCTCTAGAGCTTCGAGAGTTTCTAGAGTGTCTATTTTATTCCTTCTGCCTCGTTCAGGATGATTCTGGCCATGGGACGGTATGCGCGGAAGGCCTGCTCCTCAAACAGCCCAAACTGCTCGTCAAGGTGCTTTTTCAGCTCCGAACGCCTTTTTCTCGCCGGCTTCCCCGCCTTGTTCGCCAGACTTCTCAGCTCAAGAAGGGTTGTCCGCATGTCGCCAATCACTGCACCCGCCTCGCCGAGCTGGCTTGCTTCCTCGTTGAGTTCCGTCAGCTTGACAAACGCCGGCAACGCCTTCTCCTCATCCGAACATTCAAGGTACTGCGTGTTGATGTCGCGGCAGTTTGCGGAAATCAGTTGCGTCAAATCATTCAGCGGCGCAATTTCATCCGACTTGACCAAACTGGACAATGCCTCACGCGCCGTCTTCAACAGCTCCTTCCCCTTCTCTACACGCTCTTCCAGCTTCGCCACCAGTCTATTATCGTCATCGCCTTTCTTCTTCAAATCAATGAGCTCGTCTGACTTTTCCTTTCCCCCGGGTGGGTATGGCGCCAGCTTCGGCTTCTCCGACTTGTTGTCTTCGACAGGTACCGGCCCATGCATCAACTCAACAGGTGCCGGCCCATGGTTCGGCATGACAACGCCCTTCACCACCACCGGCTCCACTGGCGTCACCGGTTCCTCCACCAGCTCAAAATCCGTGGCTCCCTCGCCGTTCGGCCTCCCAGACGCATTGGCGCTCTTGGCGGCAGCGTCTTCGGGCGCCGCCCCAGGCATCGACGGCATGTTTGCAACCGTCTCCGTTTTGGCCCTGTCCTTTCCTTCTTCCGGCAGAAGCACCTCCGTGGGTACCTCGCTAGCCCCACGTGGCCTCTTCGCCCAGCGAACGCCAATCCCTGCCCAGACAACTATAGCACCCACTACCAGCACAACCTCCGACACACGTATCACCGTGCGAAACACCGTCATCGGCTTCTTGGAATTTGAAGCTCCCACCCCCTGCGCCCCACTCGCACCTGGCACTCCACTCGCACCTGGCACTCCACTCGCACCTGGCACACCACTCGCCACCTGCGCCCCACTCGCCCCTGGCACTCCACTCGCCCCTGGCACTCCACTCGCCACCTGCGCCCCACTCGCCCCCTGCATTGGCAACGGTGCTTCCACAGCCGTCGGTGCCGAGGCCTTAGAAGGCACACTCTGCACCTGCTGAACGACTCGCGCCTGCTTCGCTTCCTGCACAGGCTGTACAACCTGCAGTTTTGCCGTTACCTGCGGCTGTGGTTGTAGCACAGCCTGTGCTTTCGGCTCTGGCGAAGTTTTCTGTTCCTGCTGCCCGGATGGTTGTTGCGCTGCCACTTCCTCCTCTGGGTAGATTATCGTCGCCTGCGTTTTACGCGCACCTTCCTTCGGCAACGGGGCTGGCTGCGGCTCTGTCTGTAGTTGCGCTTTCTGCGCAATAGGCTGCGGTTGTGGCACGTCCTGCGGCTCTGTCTGTAGCTGCGCTTTCTGCGCAATAGGCTGCTGTGGCGCGACCTCCGGCTCTGACTGTGGCTCCTCTTTCTGTGCAACGGGCTGCTGTGGCGCGACCTCCGGCTCTGGCAACGACTCTGGCTGTTGTGCTGCCACTTCCTCCTCTGGATAAACCACCGTCGCCTGAGTTTTGCGCGCGCCTTCCGTTGGCAAGGGTACAGGTTTTGGCGCGGGTGGCGCTGCTTCCTCCTCTGGATAGACCACCGTCGCCTGGGTTTTGTGCGCGCCTTCTGTTGGCAAGGGTACAGGTTTTGGCACAACCTCGACCTGTGCCACCTCCTCCTCTGGATAGACCACTGTCGCCTGGGTTTTGCGTACACCTTCCGTTGGCAATGGTGCATACTGCGGCGACGCAGAGGGTGCTGCAACAGACGTTCCAGCGGAAAACTCTTCGGCGGGCTTGCCGATGATGCCGTTGATACCCTCAATCAGCTCGGCTGGCGTCTGTATGCGCTTCTCCAGCTTCTTCGCGCACATGTTCGCCACCAGAACCGCCACCTTCCGAGGAATATCCGGCACAAAGTCACGCACATCGGGAATCTCCTTTGGCGACACAACCTGCGGGTAAAGCTCCTCGATGTTCTTTCCATGATATGGTATGTCCCCTGTCAGCATCTCAAAGGCCACGCAGCCAAGGCTGTAGATGTCCGCACGGATATCCACAGCGCTGGAATCCCTCATCTGCTCAGGCGACATATAGTAGGATGTTCCCAGACGGAAGCCATTTGTCATGTTCATTTCGGAGCTGTTTATCGACTTGGCGATGCCCAGGTCCCCCAGCTTGACCAGTCCCGTGTCCGTAAACATGATATTGTCGGGCTTGATGTCCCGATGGACGATGTTCTGGCGATGCACCTCGACCAGCGCCGACGCCACCTGCCGAATGATTTCCAGCGTCGGCTCGGATGCCAGGCGGCAGCACTGTTCCAAGCGGTTCGTCAGACTTCCGCCCGCCACATATTCCATCGCGATGTAATTGACTGTGGTCTGATGGCCTTTGGTGTCAAGAATCGTGTCGGTTCCCGCATCATGGACCTCAATCAGGTTCGGGTGCTTGAGGCGGCACGCCAGCTTCGCCTCCTCCTGGAAGCGCCTTATAGATTTCGGGCTGGCGATATCGGGCAGAAGCAGCTTCAGCGCGTGATAGACATCAAGCGTGTTGTGATGGACAAGCCACACCTCGCCCATGCCACCCTTGCCGAGGCAACGCTCCGCAGTATAGCGCCCGAACACCTGCCCTGGCTGCAAGAGATAATCACTGTCTATATTCTGTGGCACTTTCTGGCCTCCACAAAAAACTACTTCTGGCGCATCAACCCCTGAAGCCCCTGGACAGCCTCAAGAATGTTCACGCATGCAAAGATGTCGCAGCACCTCCCCTGGGTCACGCACGCAACGTCGCGAAAGCTGCAAAAGCCATTCATGCCCTGCATCATCGCCTTGACATTCTGCGCCATGGGCCCCCTCATGGCCTGCGCCTGCTCCTCGGCGGAAAAGGCCAGGCGCACCCGCAGCACCAAATCCACGCCGTCTGGCTGGAAGGAGACGACCATGTGCGACAACTGCATCAAGAAGGTGCGCAACAACGCCACGCGCGTATTGTCAGCCCCGTTCGACAGCAGCGGCAGCAGCCGCGGGATGTTGAAATAGACCGCCAGCAGCAAATCCTCGTGGACAAACAGGTTCTCCTCGCCAGGCTTGGCAAGCTCCAGAGTGTCCAGCGGCAACGGCGTGTTGCAGCCGCCGTTGAACTGGAAGCGCTCGCCTTGGAGCGGTGTCAACATCAAGTCCAGCGAGCGCAGCTTGTCCGTTTCCACTGCGGTTTCTTCCTCGTCCTCCTCCTGCGCGGATGCCTTGACCGTGTTCTCCGAGAGCACGAAGCGTCTCGCCGCAACTCCCTCCAGCTCATATTCCGTCACGCTGATTTTCTCCTCAAATAGCCGTGCCAGCGATTCAATCTCCTTCTGGAAGCCCCCCGTTGTCTTTGCGACGCCATCCGCCAGGAACGTGAACTCGCCTGGCAGCAGATGCACATTCGCCACAACCTCCCAGTCGCGGTCCATGATGGTGAACGGAAGTTCCGCCTCCGACTTGCTGGCACGACGTGCCTTCTTGGCCGCAGCCATCATCTGAGCATACAACTGCGGCTCCAGCTTCTTCTCCAACGTCGCCGTGTTCAGGTAAACCGCAAAGTCGGCTTCGGGCTTGCCAAAGAAATAAAGCCCCGCATCCTCCGCAAACAGCACCGCTGAGAGTAAAATGCACGATACAAGTATATTACGCATTGTCTCGCCTCCATTCAGCAAGTTTCATCAGGTTGTCGCTCTCCTCACGGTCGGCTTCATCCGCCTCAATGGCCGGCGGAAACTCCGAGGAGACTTCAAGGCAGCACAGCGTGAAGTTGTCCTGCGCCCCCGCCGCCAGTATCCCTTGGCTCAGCCGCGCAACAACCTCCTCGGGGTCGTTTGCCCCCAGAAGAACATCGCGGATGGCCTTGTCGTCCATCATCGTCGTCAACCCGTCCGTGCAAAGCAGATAGACATCCCCCGGCAGAAGCTCGTGCTCGTGCCATTCGGGGTAGGTCTGGCTGGATATACCCACGGCACGGGTCAGCAGACGCGCCGCCCGCTCCTCCGCCTCACTCTGCTTCCGCGCAAACAGCCGCCAGCGCGGCTCCATCTGCGCACCAGCATTGTGGTCAGCCGTCAGCCGCTCCAACTCCTTCCCACGCAGACGATACGCACGACTGTCCCCAATATGGCAAATCAACGCCTTCCCAGGCTTCCAGGAATCCACCAGAAACAGCACGAGGGTCGTCCCCATCTGCGCATAGCCATGCGCCTTCACGTAGGCTTGAACTGCGTCATTCGCGTTGTGAATCGCCTGCTGCGTATTGTATTTGCGGAGCCCGGGCAAATCCTCGCCGCTGTTCGACAGCATGTTCTGCAAGCTCTTGCAGAGCATCGCGCTGGCGACCTCGCCCGCGCTGGCCCCGCCCATGCCGTCCGCCACGGCGAACACGCCTTCATCGGGCATCACCAGATAGCAGTCCTCGTTGTGCTCGCGCACGCTCCCAGTCTCCGTGCAGACGCTGAAGCGGATGTGTCCAAATCGGTTCATTCCGTATAAGTCCCCCAGGAAAAATAGGTATAGCCCCTGTCAGCCCAGATCATCAGAAGCAGCACCTCCTTGCCCTTCACCCAGGTGCTCAAGAGATGCGTCTTCGCCTCATCCAATGCAGTTTCATGCTTGAACTCGTATTTTGCCTTGAAAAGCGCGATGTAAAGCGACTTCTTCCCCTCCGACAGTTCCCCTTTGAGCCGACCGTTCATCCGCCAGGTCCTGCCGCTCTCGTCGTGCGCCAAAACCTCCGCCTCCTTCGGCACCGCAAACGGAGCAGCCACCGACGGCTTCGCAACCGCCTTCGGCACCGCACCAGTCGGCTTCGGCGCGTCTGCCGCACCAGTCTGCTTCGGCACGTCTGCCGCCACGCCTGCCAGGCACGCCAGCAGGAATATGGCTATACCATGTTTCATCGCCATCCTCTCATCGCCGCGCTTTCCGCGCAAATGCACCAAACAACCTCTCAATAGAACTGGGTAATGTTGTTCCAGTCCTGCTTGTAGCGTTCCACCTCTTTTGTGATATTCCCAAGATTTTTCGTAATGTCCTTGACAACATCCGTGTTCGCTTCCCCCGAAAAGATGAACAGCAGCCGCGAGTAGTGAATGCTCGGCAACGGCACCCCTATCGGCAGGCTTGTCGAATCCCCCGGCTGTGTCGTCCCTTCCCCGGGTGCATCGCCCCCAATCAGACCAATATCTCCAACTATAGGTACGCTAATCTCCTCCATCGGCGGCTGCTCCCCCTCCCCGGGCATGCTCACTAAATCACCCGTCGGCGTTCCACCCTCACCGGGCATGCTCACTAAATCACCCGTCGGTGGCTCGCCCTCCCCGGGTCGGCACACCAAATCCCCAGACGGCGCCTCCTCGCCACCACCGCCACCACCGCCAAAGCCCTCGCCAGAACCGCCATCTTCGGAAAATCCACTGGTATTTCTATTGCTTTCTTCGATTTTTCGCCTTTTTATCATATCCAGCTTCATGTATGTTATTGTAACATCCATCCCATGCGACTGCCAGTTTTCTGTGTAAACATTCCAAGCGGAATCTACACCAGCATTAATCAACCAACCGAGCCCCCAACCTCCATTCTGTAGCCCCTTATGTTGCTCTGCTGCATTATTCGTTACATCATAGTCATCACCAGATACGATATCAACAAGAAGCCTATTGACACTCGCCAGCAACTCTCCTTCGACTCGTATATTGGTTATAGGCGCATTCCAGCTTTTCAACAGATTCCAATTAAAGAAACTCAAACCCGCTGGATTGAATGTGGTTGTCGTCACACGGGAATAATCATTGTAAATCGTTGCATAGGCTGCCAATCCTCCTCCAAGTGAATGACCGGTGACTTTTATGGGTGTTTTGGTACTTTCTGTCGCCTTGACCAGATTTGAAAGCATGTCTTTTGCCATAATGTATTGCAAGGGTGTCCCCCCAATCCCCTGAACAGCATCTGTAAGCGCATCCAGAAAATC
>JAFTAC010000079.1 GCA_017458805.1 Victivallales bacterium
AAGGCGCGATGGGAAGAGGTGCTGCGAGTACGAGTAACGGTCGATAAGGTGGTATTTGCCGTAATCGGCGAAGGTCCCTTCGCGAATGACGAGCTTGCCTCCCGTGAAACCACCGTAGTTCTTCATCGTGGAGCCAGCGGTGAGGACGAACTTGCCTTCCTCTGTCTGGGTGATGTTCCACACGCCCTTGACGGCACCCGCGCTGTATCCGCTGCAATAGTCGGTCGCGCCGAACGGGTTGAAGTCAAAGACGAGGCCATCGGCGGTGAACCAGCGGTAGTTGCCGCCCTTGTAGGCGGTGTCGCAGACACCGTTTACGCGGGTATATTTGCGACCATTTCCCTCCAGTGCATCGAAGGGCTTGCCGTTGAGGATGCCCTGGGGCATGGTGAGGTGAATCAGGCGCGTCATGTAGGGATTCAGCGCCTCCATTTCGCCTGTCATGGAGATTTCGACGGCGCCGTCCATGCGCTGTGCGACTTCGATGCGGTAGCGTGTCTGCCTCTCTTCGTTCCACTCGTTCCAGACCTTGGTGCCGTCAGGAAGAACCTGCTGGCTTCGCTTGGCAGTCTCCGCAAGGCGGAGCTTGCTCATCTCCATGGGCGGGAGGGCCAGGTCGATGGCGATGGATTCGATGAGGGGCTTTCCATCGCGCAGGACGCGGATGGCGGAGCCTTTGCCTTCGACGGTGAGGGCGGCCATCAGGGGAGTTGCGGTGAGAAGTGCCATGAATATAGCAGTGAAGTAAATGATGCGTTTCGTCATGTCAATCAACCGTCCTTATTTCATCTCAATGAGTTCGTATTCGCGGGTGCCCATGCCCAACTTCTCCGCATGTTCTAGTTGGATGTTCCAGTTGGTGGTGGGGGTGATGTCCGTGAAATGGTCGTGGTGGGTGTGCTCGCGTTCTGCGAGGATGCTGTTCTGGAGGACGGGCTGGCGGTTGACGGCGTCGGCGCATGCCTGGTCGAGGGCAACGGCGTCAAAGGAGGCGAACATGCCGACGTCGGGGATGACGGGGGCGTCGTTCTCGGGATGGCAGTCGCAGAAGGGGGAGACGTCCATCACGATGCTGATGTGGAACTGCGGGCGACCGTTGACGATGGCTGCTGCGTACTCGGCCATCTTCTTGTCCAGCATGCCTGGCTCCTTGTTGCCGAAGGAGCCGATGGCGTCCTTGGGGCAGATGGAGATGCACTGGCCGCAGCCGACGCACTTGTCCTGGTTGATGACGGCCTTGCCCGTGCTGTAGTCGTGTGCCCCGTGTGCGCAGACCTTGCGGCAGATCTTGCAGTTGACGCACTTGTCGGGATTGACCTTTGGCTTGCTGTCGCTGTGCTGCTCCATCTTGCCTGCGCGGGAGCCGCCGCCCATGCCGAGGTTCTTGATGGCTCCGCCAAAGCCCGTCATCTCATGGCCCTTGAAGTGGGTGAGGGAGATGATGACGTCGGCGTCCATCAGGGCTCGCCCGACCTTGGCCTGCTTGAGGATGACGCCGTTGGGGACTGGCACCAGCACTTCGTCGCTGCCCTTGAGGCCGTCGGCGATGATGATGTGACAACCCGTGGTGTAGGGGGTGAAGCCGTTGATGTAGGCGGTCTCGATGTGGTCGAGGGCGTTCTTGCGGGAGCCGACGTAGAGGGTGTTGCAGTCTGTCAGGAAGGGCTTGCCGCCCAGGCGTTTGATTTCATCAACGACGCCGCGCGCGAAATTGGGGCGCAGGTAAGCCAGGTTGCCAAGTTCCCCGAAGTGGATTTTGATGGCGGCGAACTTGTCCTGGAAGTCGATTTTCTCGAAGCCTGCGAGGCGCATCAGGGCGGTTAGCTTTCCTACGAGGCCAGAGGCAAACGCCTTTGTGCGCATGCTCGTGAAATAGACCTTGGATTTTGTCATGGGTGTATTCTCCGTAAAGAGTTATGAGAAAAGTTGTTCTGCTGGTACTTAAATGAACCAGGTCATTGTGACTATTCAGAAGGACAGGACGCAGGAATATGGCCATGGAGGTATGAGCGCCTCGAAAAACATGGGAAAAACTGCATCCCAGAGGCCTTTGAACCATGCCGCGTCACGAAGCGGCAAGGCACAGAAAACCAGGTGGGAGATGCCAATATGCCCCCTGCTGAATAGTTACATGCCATTTACAATATAATATGGTGTGAGGGTAATTCAAATGCCCGACGCAATACAAGTTTATTTTTTGCAGAATATCGTCAAACTGTTCCTGGAGGATCTGGCTCAAGGAGACTTGACAGAGTGCTGTAAATTGTGTCCCGAATAGGGAATTTTTTACATTATCGTGTTGTTTTTTGCAAAAAAGCTGGTATAATTATATGTCAAGCACAGAGTGATAATTTATGTTTTTGAGTGATAATCCAAACGAAAAAGGAGTTATACACCAATGAAAAAGCAGTTCACATTAATCGAACTACTGGTTGTCATTGCCATTATTGCCATTTTGGCGGCAATGCTGTTGCCTGCGCTGGCAAAGGCCCGCGAGAAGGCGCGTGCCATCTCCTGCACCAGCAACCTGAAGCAGCTGGGGCTTGGCTTCCTGATGTACTCGAACGACAACAACGACATGCTGCCGGGCCTTTACATCGATAGCGTTTACAAGTCCCCGACGCAGCTGATCTCCAGCGACGCAAACTGGCGCAAGGCCTCTGACGGCAACTGGTACAAGTGCTGGGCCTATCACATCTACGATTATGTCGGGGACACGAAGATGTACATCTGCGCGTCGAACACCAAGACATCCGGCGGAGTGAACTACGGTGCGCCTCGTGGCTGCGCGGCCAAGGGCTATATCCTGAATGGCCCGCGTTCGCTGGGAACCATCAAGCGCGTCTCCGATTTCATGTGTCTGGGCGACAAGATGTGCAATGGCGGCGGTGTGGCGTATGTCCTGAGCGAGCAGTACTATGAGATGACGGGTCCCCACAACGACATGGCGAACCATGCTCAGGCGGACGGGCATGTCGGCAGCGCCAAGGTCTTCGAAGGACCCATTGGTCGTGGCTACCCAGACCCTGCCGCCAACTATACGAAATACATCAACTTCGATGTCTGGGGCAAATGGAATGACTGAGGTTTTGTTGCATACGAAATAAGCATACGAAATAATTTGGGAAAAAGAAACGATGAAGAAGCATTTTACCTTGATTGAACTGTTGGTTGTGATTGCCATTATCGCGATTCTGGCGGCGATGCTGCTGCCAGCCTTGAGCAAGGCGCGCGAGAAGGCGCGCACCATCTCCTGTGCCAGCAATCTGAAGCAGATTGGCCTTGGCTTTGCGATGTATTCGCAGGACTACAACGACATGCTGCCTGGTCTGATCCAGTCGGACTACAGCAAGACGAAGAAGGAATCGCCGCTGATTTCCGGCAACACCACGTGGTGCCATGCCTCCGACGGCATGTACTACTACGACTGGCTGCATCAGGTCTATGAGGAAATCGGCGACATCAAGCTTTTCGTCTGCGCCTCCAACCAGAAAATCAAGCAGGGGACGACCTACGGCGCCTCGATGGGCAAGTCGAGTACCGATTATATGCTCTGGTTCCCGCGCGCCCTGGGCACCATCAAGCGCACCTCCGAGTTCATGTGCGTGAGCGAGAGGAGGGGCAACGGCGGCGGGGTCCACTACATCCTGCAGGGCCAGTACTATGAGATGATTGGCCCCCATGGCGACACGGCCAACTACGTCCAGGCCGACGGTCATGTCGGCAACGGGAAGGTCTTCTCTGGCAACATCGGCCACGGCTGGGCAAATGCCTATAGCGCAGACTACAACATGTACCTGAACTACGACGTCTGGGGCAAGTGGAACGACTGATTTCCCGTGCTTTAAGAGGTTATTGGCAATCCCCGGTTTCATTGCGAAATCGGGGATTTTTGCTGTTTGTGCTGCTTAACAGTGTGGATATAAATCAATAACGCACCACCAACTATGAGGGCATGAAATGGACCAGTGCATTAAGAGAGAAACTGCTGGATTAAAGCTTGACGCGAGAATGGCCAGCCGTTATACTCTCCTTCAATTGCGTCTTCGCTCGCCTGACACTGCAAGCGATGAAGAATGGCGACAGACCTTCCAGATGATTGCTGAAAATCCTGGTTGTTGCGATGAAGTCTGGTTCTCCACTGGCATCGGTGTGCCGCCTCTTGAATGGCATGCGGAAAACGCGCGTCGAATAGCATTTGGAGCAGAGCAATTGCACAGCCTCGGCATTCAGGCTGGCATTCAAATCCAGGCCACCATTGGTCATGCGGACAGCATTTCTGATTCCGAACGCACAGACGGCAAACAATGGCGAGGATGGACTGGTCGTGATGGAACAGAATGTCGTTTTTGTAATTGTCCGCGTCAGCCGGCTTTTCTGGACTATATCCGTAAAATGGCGGAATATTATGCAGCGTGCAAGCCTTCCAGCGTTTGGATTGACGATGATCTGCGGATTTGGGGACATGAGCCAGCTGCGCCATCGAGTAAGGCGAGTGACGGCTGGATTGGATGCTGGTGTGATAAATGCATCGCCGATTTCAACGCCGAAACAGGCGGACATTGGACAAGGGAGACGCTGGACAAGGCAATGCTACCCAATAGCGAGCTTTTCCGCCAATGGAAGAGTTTCTCTGGCCGTTCTGTCGTTGCAGTCGCCAAGACGATTGCAGAGGTTTTTCTGCGGATTTCTCCAGAGACGATGCTGGCTCTTCAACATGGCAGCAAGGTGAATGAAGCCTTTACCATGATACTTGAAGCCCTGCATGAGGTCAGCGGGAAGCCTGTGGGGTCACGGCCAGGCGGCGGGGCGTATTATGACATTAATCCAAATGACCAGGTGATGAAAAGTCTGATGTCATCGCGTTTTCGCAAGGATATGGAAAATCCCGAATGGATTTCCGTCTGGACACCAGAAGTCGAAAGCTACCCTCGAAACTATGGTTCCCGTTCGGCGCAGAGTATTATCGTAGAGGCTTTTGCCGCCTTGATGACAGGCATGAATGCGGTCAGTATGCTGGTCACCCATACAGGGCATGAAACAAGGGAATGCTATTCGCGTACCATCCTCAGGCCACTTGCCAATGCATCGCCAGTCTTGAAAAGCTATGCTGTCGCCTGCAAGGGGGCGTTGCCAGCGGGGTTTTCCAGTGGTATTCCAGTCGATAAGTTATACGCTTTCTCCCATACGGGCATTCCTGTGCTCTTCGGTGTCGGCAGCTCATACGGTGACTTGACGGAGGCAGATCTTCAGTTAAACCGTTGCCTGAAGACTTCCAGCGAGGTACAGAATCTGCGTGATGAATTGGATAAGCGGGTCGGTGGTATGGCTGCCGTTGTGGAATCGCCATTTGTCGGTCTCTTGGTTCCGCATGTCACGGCGGATGGTCAGTTAAAAACAGTGGCTCTGTTGAATGTTCGAATTGATGCTCAGGGACCTGTTTCCCTGCGTTTGCGTGGCATCTCTCCTGATGTGCGTCATGCCATCTGGCATGAATTGCGGCGTCCCTCTTTGAAATTGCCCCTTTGTTATGAGGATGGCTGTTGCCATCTGGTTATTCCCGAAATATCTGCTTGGAATGGAGGTTATCTGGATTTCCAATAGAGGTAGTTTTGTTTTTTATTATCATGTTATGAGTGGAAAAATCAGGGAATATATGCCATATTACTTATAGAGGTAATTGTAAAACTAGCGCGAAATGCGCTAAGAGATGGGCGCAATGGCTAAGGCAACGGCTCGAAGCCGCACTTTCGTGCGGCGAGAGACGTTGCCAACGCCAATGTGTTCATATCGACGTGCATTCCGATGATAGTTTTGCAATTAGCTCTATAAGGAACAAATTGCATTTTAAGCTGTCTAGAACCTCTAGAATCTTTTCAAAACAGGAGGATTAAATATGGATTACGAAAACGATGGCTCGCGTGGCATGGTGAGCAGCAGCGTTGGTGCTGCTTTCCAGGAAATTAGTTTTATTAACAAGGTCTTTGGCTTGATGACGCTGGGGCTGCTGGTGACGGCGTTTACGGCAGGCTATTTTGCGACGCATGTTCCGATTCAGACGATTGTGAAGATGTGGTTGCCTGTGGTCATCGCGGAGTTTGTTCTTGTGCTGGTGCTTTCGGCAATGGCGATGAAGATGCCGCCCTTGCTGGCGCTTGTCAGCTTCATTGGCTATGCGGTCCTGAACGGCATCACGCTCTCCAGCATCTTCTTTGCCTACCAGCTCGGCTCCGTGGGCAGAATCTTCTTCATCACGGCGGGAACCTTCGGTACGATGGCGTTGATTGGCGCGACCACGAAGAAGGACTTGACGGCTCTGGGCAGTTTGTGCGGGATGGTACTCTTGGGCATCATCATCGCCTCCCTTGTCAACATCTTCCTGAAATCGACGGGGCTGGAGTTTGCGTTGAGCATTCTGGGCGTGCTTGTCTTTGTCGGGCTGATTGCCTATGACACACAGAAGCTGAAGCAGATAAACGCTTCTGGTTTCAACCATACGGGCTTGGCCGTGCTGGGTGCGCTTTCGCTCTACCTTGATTTCATCAACCTGTTCCTCTATCTGCTGCGCCTTTTCGGCAGAAGGAAGTAGGAATTTTGAGGGGTGAGGTGGAAATGGCAGCAACGGGGTATGTTAGTAGGCTTGTTTTACTGATAGGGGCGATACTGCCTTGCGTATGGGGGGCCGGTTTTTC
>JAFTAC010000080.1 GCA_017458805.1 Victivallales bacterium
TGATGAGGCCTTGACGAAACATGCCAAAGGAGACAGACACGCCCTTCACGACTAAGCAAGACGGACAGGAGAAGACGCGGAGCCGCATCCTGTCCGTCGCAGCCCTCCTATTTGCCGAAAAGGGGTTTGAGGGCACTTCTGTGCGCATGATTTGCGCCAAGGCGGGCGTGAATGTCTCTCTTGTGAACTACTATTTCAAGTCCAAGGAGCTCCTGTACTTTGAGGTTCACAAGTTGATGAACCTGCATTTGACCAAGCAGATGCCGTGGGTGAACGGCGAGCCTGAGCCAGTGGGGAGCCTGGACGAGTGGGAGGCGCGTCTGCAAGGCATTATTTCGGGCATTTTGAAGGTTCATTTGACGAAGGACAAGTATAGTGTCTGCCGCCGCCGCCTTTTTTCACAGGAGTTGTCGCGCCCCTCGAAATGCCTGCCGATGCTGATAGAGTACTTCTATAATCCGTTTAGAGCCTACCTTGAACGATTCTTCAGGCTAGCTTGCCCCGATTTTTCCGAGACGCGCCTGAACATGATGATTGTTTTTCTAATGAACCAGGTGATGGGCTTTCTGCGTCTTGTTCCCCCATGGGACGCGATAATCTGCCCCAGCGGTCTCGCTTTCGACGAATGGCTTTCCAGTGCTACAAGCCTACTTGCGCACATGCTGCGCCGCGAACTTGAGGAAGAACTGAAGGACGTGCGCGGGTAGGGGCGCAGAGTTTACGCTCTTTTGCCCATGTGTGCGGAGAGCATGGAGTCAAGAAGCATCTGGACTGTGTAGAAGACAGTGCAGGGAACGGCTGCAAGTCCTGTGTCGGCGTGTAGGAAGGCCAGTACGGTGAGCGTGACGGAGAGGGTCTTGGTGCCCGCCGTGAAGAGCATTGCCTTGCGGTCCTCGGGCGTGAATCCCGCAAGGAGGCCGCCGGACCAGATGATAGCTAGCTGCAGGATGTGGAGCAGCATTCCTGCGAAGGCGGATGCGATGAGCAGGGAGGCGGGAGAGTCTAGAAGCATCTTGCGGAAATCCGCGAAGAAGGAGATGAGCAGGAGGATGACGCAGATGTTGGGTATGTGCGCCATCCATTTGGGGCAGTTTATACGGCAGAGGTATTTGAGGCTGCCCCCCACTGCGAAGGGAAGGATGATGTACAGGCACATCTGCAGGAACAATTTCAATGGGCTGATTTCCAGCTCCACGCAGGAAGCAAGGCACCAGGCGATCATGGGCGGCATTGTGAAGACGCCCATGATGTTGTAGCCGATGGTCACGGTCATCGCAAGGAAGACGTTGCCCAGGGCATTCTTTGTGAAGACGATGCCGCTGGAGAGAGTGGGCGGGACGGCGGAAATGACAATTAGCCCGAGGGTTGCCTGTTCGCCCAACCGCATGATATGCGCCAGAAGGCTGGCCATCCAGGGGGAGAGGATGAGGGCGAGAAAGGCACCGCTGATGAAGATGGCGAGGGTTTTGCGCGTGAAACGGCAGTCGTTGAGGTCAACTTCCCAGCCGCACAGAAGAAAGATGATGGCGACTAGGGGATTTGTGCCGATGGAGCCGCGCACAGCCAGACCGACGGATGGAGCCAGGAGGCCAAGCACCATGGCAAGGAGGATGCCAAGGGGCAGGAGGTATTTCTTCTGGAGGAAGCGGGTGGTCATGTGCGCAAGGAGAGTTTCCACGCTATAAGCAGGAGTGCCAGAATTATTCTGTACCAACCGAATATTCGGAAGTCCTTTTTGCGGATGTAGGACATCAGGAACGCGATTACTGCCCAGGAGACGAAGAAGGCCGTGATGAAGCCTGCGCCCGTCGCCGTCCATTCCGCTTTTGTCAGATGTGCACCGCTTTTCAGCAGGCTGTATGCGGAGGCTGCGAACATCGTGGGGATGGAGAGGAAGAAGGAGTACTCGACCGCCAGCGTGCGTGAGCACCCCAGAAGCAGTCCGCCAATGATGGTGGAGGCGGACCGTGAAACGCCAGGTATCAGCGCGATGCATTGGAACAGACCCACTCCGATGGCCTTGGGGAAGGGGAAGGTTTCCAGTTCATTGTGGTGGAGGGGGAGTTTTCTTCCTTCCAGAAGCAGGAGGACAACTCCTCCAAGAAAGAGGGCGATGGCGACAGTCCAGATGCCATAAAGATGCTCTTGAATCGCCTTCCCAAAGAGATAGCCCAGCAGCATGACGGGAAGGACGCCAGCCGATACCTTCAGCCAGAGACGGAAAAAGGCGTTGAAGCCTTCTTTGTCCTTGAAGGCGGCGGCTGGAAACAGCTTCTTCCAGAAATAGACCAATACGGCGAGAATGGAGCCCAGTTGGACGATGACGAAGAATGCCTTCTTGAACTCCTCCGACGGCAGGTCGAGGTACTCCTCAACGATAATCATGTGGCCCGTGCTTGATATAGGGAGAAACTCGGTGATGCCTTGGATGATACCCAGGAGGATGGTTTTGAAGATTAATGACATGGATGGTTAGTTCAGCATGGCTTGGAGGTCTTTTCTGGCATTGGCTTCAGAAGGTTTCCCTAAGTTTGATGAAGTTCAGTTTCTCGATATAGAGCATATCGATGGATTCAAGATAGACAAAGGTGTAGATGCTTGTTTGTGCCTTGTTTGCGAACAGTCTTCCGTTTTTCAGCGCCCACATCTGCTTAAAGAGCATATCATCGGGGAACTTGCAGAACTCAATCATCTTGTTGTTGATGATGGGTGAGTAGCGTCCTGAAAGGTCCTGGCAGATTTCGCCGTCTTTGGAGACGATGTACTTGGAAATGATGAAGTTCTTGTTCGAGGTGTTGGCGTGGAGGATCTCTTGGAGTGTCTCGGGGAGAACGTCCGCTCCCATGACGCCGATGAGTTCGCCGCCAGCGGTCTTGAAGGGCACCGAGCAGGTCATTACCAGTTGCTTGACCTTTGCCTTGTTGATGTAGGGCTTTGTCCATGTCGGTTTATTTGCCTTGGACATCTGCGCGGAGGTGTACCACGTGCGCAGGCGCGGGTCGTAGTTGTCCGAGTAGTCTGAGTTGTACGGGTAGGAGAGATGAAGCCCCGATTCAAAGCCCGTATAGAGTGCAAGGATCGGGAAGTCGTGGTTGATGTTCTTTTTCCCGTGCATCTGCATGTAGCACTCGAAGGTCGGGAGCATGGTGTCGAATGCGTTCAGTACCAGCTGGAGGTTTTCTGGTTTTGCCCCTGGAGCCAACTTGTGCATGAATGTCTTGAAGCTGACGTATGTGCTGTAGTTGGGATGGTACTTGAACTCGGGGGGAGCCGTCTCTGGTGAGAGGCCTGCCTTGTAGTCGTAGAAATCCGAGATGGGCTTGGTGGGGGGGAGCGTGTTCATGCGGAAGGCGAGTTCCTCCGTAAAGAGCTGCATGTGTGCCCCGATGTTTCGGAACTGGGTGTCAATCGAATGGGCTGTATGGAGCGTCTCGGTGAAAACCTGGCTGAGAGTGTTTTCAATCTTGTCAGCTTCCAGCTGGTTGTTGATTTCACGGAAGACAGCGGCTGTCGAGCCTGCAAAAAGGATGACGCCCATAAGCATAAGGAGAGTGAAGATCAGCTTGCTATGGCGCCTCATCATTCGCATCAGCGCGGAGAGGCGGGGATATGGGCTGACGCTCACCGCTTCGTCGTTCATGTAGTTGCGGATGTCCTCTGCCATGCGGGCGACGCTTGAATAGCGGTCAGCAGGGTCGAAAGCCAAGGCCGTGGCGACGATGGCCTTCAGGTCCCTGTCGATGGCGATGCCAAAGGCATGTTCGAGAGGGGCGATTTCACCCTCCTTGGCGGCTCGCAGGGCATCCTCCGCCTGCCGTTGTGGGTAGGCTTTTTTCAGGAAGACGATTTCATATAGGATGAGACCCAGCAGATAGATGTCCGAACGGCGGTCGATGGGTTGCTTGTTCAGGAGCTCGGGCGGGATGTAGCGTGGCGTGCCCGAGATGGTCGAGGGGGTGTATGAGGTGCCGTTTTCCAGTTTTTGCGCGATGCCCCAGTCCATGATGTAGGTTTCGTTGAAGCGGCCAATCATGATGTTTTCTGGCTTCAAGTCCCTGTGGATGATGTGCTTGCTGTGGGCATAGGTCATGGCGTCGCAGATTTTCAGGAAAACTTCAAGGCGCTGCCGCAGCATTTTGTGCTCGCGCAAGGCGATATTGGCCTTGATGTGTGCTTCATACTGTTCTGCCAGCGTGTCCAGGTATTTCCGTAGGGTCTGCCCGTTGACGAGTTTCATGGCGAGGTGGAGGCCGTGTGTGTCGTCGGAGTAGAGGCCATAGACGGGGACGATGGAGGGGTGGTCCAGCTGCGCGGTGATTTCCGCCTCATCGATGAAGGAGGTGCGGATGTCGGCCTTCTCCTTGATGTCGTCGTGGAGGGACTTGACTGCCACGATGCGGTGGAAGAGCTTGTCAATGGCCTTTTTCACGGCCCCCTGGCCGCCCTCGGCTATCATTTCGCAGAACTTGTACTGCCGTTCGACCGTGCCCAAATCGTCGATGCCGACATCCTTCATGCGGTTCAATTCCCTTTCAGCGGAATCGTTGTTGTCGCTCTTGACGGTTGTGAAGAAATTGGTCTTTTCCGAATCGCCTTTGCCGAATGTGGAGGCGATGATGTCGAGGGTGTCGCCTATGAAGGTTTTGATGTTGCGTCTGGTTGCCGTTCCCCGCTTGGTATGGGGGGAGGAACGGTCGCCTTTCTTAATCTTACTGGTGCCGCTGGAAGACGATAGCTTCGTTGTCGGCGCGTGGATGGTGGTGGATTTGGTCGCAGGTGTGCTGGATGAATCTTTGGAATCCGCCTTGTCCTCTGCTGGGAGCACGACTGTCTTATCGACGGCAGGGGGCTTGCTGGAAGGTTTGCTGGCGGAGGCTGATGGGTGCAAGGCTGCGTCTCCGTGCAGCACGATGGTCTTGTCGCGGGAGGACGGCTTGGGAGCGTCATTGTTTCTTTTTGTCGGCGAAACGTCCTCTGTGCCAGCATTTTGTGATGTGTTGGTGGAATGTTCGAGCGGTTGTGACGGTTCAGGTGCATTTCCTGCGGTTGGCTCGATTTTTGTTTTTGTATTTTCGTCTGGCATAA
>JAFTAC010000081.1 GCA_017458805.1 Victivallales bacterium
ATCTAGAGCTTCTAGAGAATCTAGAGCTTCTAGAGCTTCTAGAGAATCTAGAGCTTCTAGAGAATCTAGAGCTTCTAGAGCTTCTAGAGAATCTAGAGCTTCTAGAGAATCTAGAGCTTCTAGAGAATCTATCATCCAAATGAACCAAGAGTATATCACATCGGCGTTTGACGCTTCCATGCCCAGGCAGGTCTCCTCCTGGCGATGGATACGCTCTGATTTTGCAGAGGACTTTGCCGCTTTGCAGGCGGGCGATGCTCTAGTAGAGAATGGCTCATCGGAGAAAATCTGGCAGACCACGCAGAAGTTCGTGCTGAAGATGCAGGCTCCTTCGGGACGGGTCATTGTTTACAAATCCTACCGCATGGTCAAGGAGTGGCTGAAAAGCATCTTCCGCCTCTCGCCACTAGCGCGCGAGGCACTGAACTATCAGCAGCTGCTGGACATGGGGCTCCCGATGGCACAGTTGCTGGCAGCCGGTGACATCCGCTCCTGCTTCATCCTGAAAGGCGGCTTCCTTGCGACAGAATATGCGCAGAACACCAGCGACGGGCGTGATTTCTATCGAGGGGCCAATCATGCAGCTGACACCGCCTTGCGTGATGCCTTCATCCGCAATGTTTTCGCCGATTTGGCGAAGATGCACGACCACGGCTGGATTCACCGAGGCTCGACCCCCGCCAACTTCCTCTACAGACTCAAAGGAGACACCCTTGAAACTGTCTGGATTGACGTGGCCACCTGCCGTCAGGTTTCTCGCTTCACGCAAAAGCACCTGATACCAGAGGACTTCGTCAACTTCTTCCGCTTCTTCGATTTCACACCTGAACAGCGCAAAGGCTACGAAGCACTCTATCTGGAGCACGCTACTCATAACCTGTTCAGTCCACAAACGTTATTCGAGGCCGTCGAGAGAAAACTGCTCGCAAATCCAAAATATCAACGACTTCTGGAGCGTTATAAAAACGAACAAGGTCGTTCCTGATACACATTATTATCCCATACATAGTAATGCCAACACTTTATGAACAGCTAAACGCAGTTTCGCCAGTGTCCGTCGTGATTATTGCGATCGGCATCATTCTGGCCGTTGGCGTGTTTGTCACACGCTTCACGGGGATGCTGCGCCTGCCGAATGTCACGGCATACATCCTGACAGGCGTGTTTCTGGGACCTTTCTGCACGAAGCTGGTGCCCCAGAGCGTCGTCAAGGGGATGGACTTCATCCCAGACATCGCGCTGGCCTTCATCGCCTTCTCGGCAGGGGAGTTCTTCAAAATGAGCACCCTTCGCGCCAACGGCAAAAGGGTCATCCTCATCACGCTTTTCGAATCCTTGATGGCGTCGGTGCTTATCTTTTTCCTGACCTTCTTCATCCTGCATCTGGGGTTGCCGTTTTCCATCATTCTGGCGGCGCTGGCTTCCGCCACTGCCCCCGCCTCCACGTTGATGACCATTCGCCAGACGGGCGCTAAAGGCAACTTCGTCAACACGCTTCTCACCGTGGTTGCGCTGGACGACGTGGTCAGCCTTGTGGCCTTCTCCGTCGCCGTCTCTGTAGCCATCGCCTCCCTCGGCGGGAGTTTCAGCGTCGGGGACATTGTCAAGCCCTTCCTGTTGAACATCGTGATGGTGGTGGTGGGAGCCTTTCTGGGGCTGCTCCTCAAGTTCCGCATGGCCCATCATGGCACAGACAACCGCCTGATTGTTGCCATCGCCATCCTCTTCGCCATCTGCGGATTGGGCGCCGCCATCGGCGTGTCGCCGCTACTCGGCTGCATGACCATCGGCATGGTCTATATCAACACCACGGGGGACGAGCGGCTCTTCACGCAGCTCAACTACTTCTCACCGCCCATCCTGCTGCTTTTCTTCGTCAAGTCAGGCATCGAGTTCCGCCTCAACACCCTGCTGGATGTCAAGAGCGCAGTCGCCAACACCCCGCTGCTGCTCATTGGCGTGCTCTACTTTATCGTGCGCATCGTCGGCAAATACCTAGGGGCTTATTCAGGGTGCCTTGTCTGCAAATCCAGCAAGGAGTTGCGCAACTATCTAGGACTGGCGCTGATTCCACAGGCCGGCGTCTCCATCGGCCTTGCGGCACTGGGTGCGCGCCTTCTCGGCGGCGAAGCCGGCGCCAATTTGCAGACCATCATCCTCTCGTCCAGCATCCTCTACGAACTCGTCGGCCCCGCCTGCGCCAAACTCTCCCTCTATCTCTCCCATTCATACGGCCCCGTTCTTGAAACACCGGGCAAAACGACAGGGGAAGCGCCGGAAATAGCCGAACCGCCCACAACGGACGCCACCGAGCCGACCCCGCTGAAGAGCGACGTCAATACCCTCAAGGAGAGGCTGCAGGCCATCCAGACCGAACTGGAGCAGAAGGAGTATTCACGTTCCGCCGAGGAGCTTGCCTTCAACCAGGCAGCTGACGAAACGGAGGAAACCATGAGCACGTATGACTATCTGCGTCGCCACAGAACCATGAAAAACAGGAGGTAACATATTATGGACCCAACTTTAGAATCATACGGCTTTATTTCCAAACTCTTGGGTGTCTGGTCCCAGGAGCCCCTCCATCCAGCATCCATCCTCTTCAGAATACTGGTCGCATTTGTATTCGCCTCCATCATCGGCTCTGAACGCGCCACCAAACGGCATCCTGCAGGGTTGCGCACCTTTATCATTGTGGCAATGGGGGCCGTCTTCGCCGCCATGTGCGACCGATATATGATTGCAACGGCAAATCCAAGAGCCTCTTCCATGGGGTTTTCATCATATAGAATACCGCTCATTTCTGCGGCTTCCATTATTAGCCAGGCCATCATCAGCAGCAACTCCATCTTGTTCAGCTCCAAAAGCCAGCTGAAGGGCCTGACCACAACCGTCTCGCTCTGGGCGACTGGCATCATCTCACTCTGCATAGGGTTCGGCCTCTACGACACCGCCGCCATCGGCTTTCTCGCCATGAGCCTCTGCGTCGGCCTTTTCCCAGCCCTGGAACGCTGGATCAAGAGACACTCCAACCTCTTTGAGATTCATGTGGAGCTTATCTCCAAGGAAAAACTCCAACTTTTCATCTCCACCCTGCGCAAGTTCGGCCTTAAAATCGATGAGATTGAGTACAACCCCGCATACGCCAATTCAGGTCTGGGCGTCTATACCCTGCGCCTTATCAGGGGCGACAAACTCAAAAAGCAGTCCCACGCCGAAATCATCGAGGCCCTTTCGGCCTTGGAATACGTGCAGTTCATTGAGGAGATCTGACCCCCATGCCCCATATCGGACACTTCAGCGGCTCCTGCAAACTGGTTGTCACCGACATCGACTTCACCTTTGTCGGCGGAAGCAAGCAGATTCCCCCGCGCAACCTCCAGGCTCTTGAGGCGATAAAGAGCGCGGGCATTCCGCTTGCCATTGCCACTGGACGCTACTGGCAAGGCATCAAGGAGATTGTGGGCCAGCTAGGCCTGACCACTCCGCAAATCACGGACAATGGCGCCACCATCATCGACCCGCACGATGAGCATGTCATCCTCTCGCATCCACTGGGGGTGGAGGTTGCCGCTCACTTCTACGATTCCTTCCGCGAAGATGGACTCTGCCCTGTCGTCGGCACCCCAATGGACTACTTTGCTGTAGCCCCCGACGATATGTCCGTTGCCATCATGAAGTTCCACAACGAACATGCCATCCCGCTGTCAGAGAAGGAGCTTCGGGCACTTTTGCCGACCTGCGTCAAGATAACCCTTTATGTTGAG
>JAFTAC010000014.1 GCA_017458805.1 Victivallales bacterium
CCTGCCGCCCAGCCAGGAGACCCTCCTGCCGCCCCTTCTCAATGACCTCAACTTCACCACGGTGATAGAAGAATTGAGACATTCTTTCTGTTTTTTCCGCTAAGTTCAATCCCATTGCTGTGTCCTCCGTATTGCTTATATAGTCATAGTTGCTTATTTTTCTGATGAGTGGTTCGGTTGTGGAATTGGTTATGTCCCGAAAAACCGAATCTGTTTTTATGGCCTTCGCAAGCCGTTCATTGTCCCGTGCATATTTGGCGGCCATCAGCACAGCCGCCAAATCGCTTCTAAAGCGGTGTATGTCCTCAGGATTCAGCTCAGACGGGCACAAAAGGTTCAGCTTATAGTCGTTGATGAATGGTTCTAGCTCCTTCGGAAATGGCTTCATCATCTCGCGAAGGCTTCGGGGACCGTCCCACTCTGCATCCGAGAGAAAGAGAACCAGCGTGACAATCGGATTCAGCTTGTCCTGCGGCAGCAGCTGCGAAACAAAGTGCTTGGCAACCTCTTCCTTTTTCTCACGTCTGTTGAAAGCGTGAATCTCCATGGCCTGCCTGTTGTAGCCGGCAACGTCGTAAGTCTGGGTCCGAAGGGGCATGGCGTAGTCAACCGACGACTGCTCCTCAATGGCCAGAATGACATAATCCGTCGTTCCAGCTGTCTTGCAGGAGAGCATCTTGAGCACATCCCGCCTTTTTTCCTGCAACTTATCCCCGCCTGTTTCCACCATGGAATGGAAAAAGACCGTCGTGTCCATTTCCGAAAGTGCGTCAGGCGCAATGACCTGCTCGCCTCCAAAGACCGCCCCGTTAAAGGCGTCTGCAAAAACAAACGGATCGCTCAAAAACTCCTTTGACAATGAATCCTTTTCCCGCATCTTCGCATTCTCCCTGTGGAGGTCAAGTTCTAGAGGAGGTAACATTACCTCTTCAGGCAGGAAGCCTTAGAAGACGCTCTTCTAATATAAAGCAACTGCCCCTTTTTTCAACTGCCTCCACAAAAACTAATATATCTCCGATTTTTCAAAATGCAAGACAAAAAGATGGACTTTTTAGCATTTTTTGATTATATATAAAAGGATAAATAAAATGTTAAATTATTATATAATTGCATCTTTCCATAAGGCGGTATCCAATCCTGAATCAGTTGTCTTTGGGAATTATCTATGTTGCATACAATTGCCTATTTCCAAACCACCCTTGCCATTCCTGGCTGAATAGTGATTCGCAGTCATTGAAAATAGCATATTTGGATATATATTTAATAAATTGTTAGCATCAAAAACTTCTCGACTGTTAAGATTTGCACAACGCTCTGTTCTCCAGAAGGGTAGGGTAATGCAGTGTTTTTGTTGCGCACTACTGGCACGAAGGCCTTCTTCCAGTGCTGCGCACGTTGTGGAGCTTGCCTTGTTTGCTGTGGGCCAGGATTGTCGCGCCTTCGGCGTGCTGGCCGCTTTACGACCTGCGCTAAACTATCTTCCTTGAGAAAGGAATATCGTACAAAAAAACGAAAATAACAAAAAAACAAGATATGCATTGGACAAAATTCATTTATAGTGTTATATTATTAACTCTTACTTTTCCTGGAAACTTATGTCTTGGGCAAAACAACCCCGACAGTGACGTAAAGTCCAACGAGTCCATTGAACTGCGTGAGGCAAAAGTTGCGCGAGAATCCGCTGAAAGACGGGCGCTCGGCCTGGAATTGGAATTGGAAAGCCTCCGCAAGGAACACGATAAGCTCCGTTCGAAGTATGTCGAGCTTTATCTGAACTCCCAGAAGGTCACAGAAGAGCTGCTGGACCTTGAGCTGCGCGCCGCCAACCTTCTCCAATCCAAGGGCAGTGAGAAAGACGCAAGCCTCAACAGCGAGGCCCTGCAGGCGCTGGAGCTAGTCCTCAGCAGGCAGGTCGAGCTGCAGGACGTCTTCCTTGACTTCCAGGACTACCTCAAAGCCATGCTGGAGGTGCTGCAACCCAGCGAGGCCGTCAAGGACGGGCTGCTTAAACGCAACAAACGCCTTGCCGATGTCATCGCGGACAGCATGAAGCCACTCTCGGTCGCCGCAAAGCGCGACAGCCAGGGCCTCTCCGCAAACACCGCCATCCTCAAGGTCGATGAGGAGCTGGAAATCGTCATCCTGGACAAGGGTACGCTTTCAGGTGTCCGACCTGGCAAGAAATGGCGGCTGCCAGGCAAGGAGGGCAGAAACGAGGCGAAGCTCGTCATCGTCGATGCAAGGCCGGAGATCTCCGCCGCCGCTGTCGTCGAGGGCAACTTCAAGGCCCTCCAGCCAGGAGGGGTGCTTCTTCCCGACAACTAGTTAACGTTGCCGTCGGCAATAAAATGCCGGACGGCGTGCCATAAACATATCACAAACGAAGAAAGCAGAATCATGGAAAAACTAGCCGTTACCAAAAACGTGCGGATCTCCGCGTTCAAGGCTCGCGAAGTTGCCAGGCTCATCCAGGGCAAGCCAGCCGTCGAGGCCATGAACATGCTGGCCCTCATGCCGCGCAAGGCTGCGGTGCTCATCGGCAAGACTCTCAAGTCCGCCGTCGCCAACGCCGAAAATGCGGATGAGAACAGCGTGGACCGCGCCAGTCTCATCGTCAAAGAGGCGGTCATTGGCGAAGGGCCGACCCTGAAGCGCTTCCAGCCCAAGGCAAGAGGCTCGGCAGGGCACATCCGCAAGAGAACCAGTCACATCCGTATTATCGTCTCAGACGAAATCTAAGCTAAGGAGTTAACTGTGGGTCAAAAAGTCAATCCAATTGGGTTCCGGCTCCCCATCACCAAGGACTGGAAATCCCGCTGGTTTGCGCGCAAGAACAACTTCGGCAAACTGCTTCAGGAGGACATCAAAATCCGCGAGAAGCTCACCGCCGAACTTGCCAACGCAGGCGTAAGCAAAATAGTGATTGAACGCAGCGGAAAACGGGTGAGGATCACCATTTTCAGCGCGCGTCCAGGAATCATCCTGGGAGGAAAATTCAGCTCCTCCGCCGATGCGAAGGTCGATAAGACCGAGAAGAAGGGCGGCAAGGATGCCAAGAAGGGCGTCGGCATCGACATGATCAAGGAGATGCTGAAGCCGATTACAGGTGCAGCCGAAGTCCTCATCGAGGTGAAGGAAATCAGAAACGCCGACGTTGACGCGCAGCTCGTCGCGGAAGGCGTCGTCCAGCAGCTGGTCAAGCGCGTGGCCTTCAGAAGGGCCATGAAGCGCGCCATCCAGAACGCGATGGAAAAGGGTGCCGAGGGCATCAAGATCCGTTGCGCGGGACGTCTCAACGGCGCTGAACTCGCCCGTACTGAACAATACAAAGAAGGAAAGGTCCCGCTGCACACCCTGCGGGCCAATATCGACTACGGCTTCTCCGAGGCACATACCTTGGCTGGCCTCATTGGTGTGAAAGTCTGGATCTGCAAACCCCAAAACTGGGAGGATAGTAAAAATGCCTTTAATGCCCAAACGCGTGGAACATCGAAAGGTTCAACGAGGCAGCCGCGGGGGAATCGCGACTCGCAATAACAAATTGGATTTCGGTGAATTTGGTCTCCAGGTCCTGGAACGCGGCTGGATGACAGGCAAGCAAATCGAGGCGGCTCGTGTCGCCGCCACCAGGCACATGCAGCGCCGCGGTCAGATTTGGATCAGGGTCTTCCCTGACAAGCCCGTCAGCAAGAAGCCTCTCGAAACCCGTATGGGTAAGGGAAAAGGCGCGCCGGAAGAATGGGTTGCCGTCATCAAGCCCGGCAACATGATCATCGAGCTCGCCGGATGCTCTGAAACAGTCGCCCGCGAGGCCCTCGCAAGAGCCTCCAGCAAACTGCCCTTCAGATGCCGCTTCCTGGTCAGGCAGCATGGAGCACAGTAATCTCCAGAGGAGTCAACTGACATTATGAAACCATCTGAAATACGTGAATTGAATGACGAGGAGCTCGGCAGGGTCCTTGAGGAAAGCAGGCGCGAAATGTTCAATCTCCGCCGCCAGATCCAGATTGGCCAGGCCAACAACTCCGCTCGAATCCGGCTCCTGAGGAAGGACATCGCCAGGATTGAAACAGAAAAGACCGCACGTGCGAACCGTGCAGAGTAAGGAAAAGCAATATGGCAGAAGAAGCAACTCGCAACCAGCGCAAAGTTCTGAGCGCTACCGTCGTGAGCAACAAGATGGACAAGACCATCGTGGTCAAGGTCGCCCATAGTGCTGCCCACCCGCTCTACCGCAAGGTGGTTAAGAAAACAAGCAAATGTTACGTCCATGACGAGAAGAACGAGGCCCAGGTGGGCGATGTGGTCGAAATCATGGAGACCCGTCCCCTCAGCGCGCTCAAGCGCTGGCGCCTTGTCCGCATCATCCGTCGTGCCGAGTCTGATTGAGGAGCTGTGTTACCATGATACAGATGCAAACAACTTTGGAAGTGGCTGACAACTCCGGCGCCAAGAAAATCATGGCGATCCGCACAGTTGGGCAGCGCAAGCGCTACGCCGAAATCGGGGACATCATCCGTGCCTCCGTCCGCGAGGCCCAGCCCCGTGGCGGCGTGAAAAAAGGCGACGTCGTGAGGGCGGTCATCGTCCGTACGGCGAAGAATATCCGGCGGTCAGATGGCTCGTTCCTGCGCTTCGACCATAACGCCGCCGTAATCGTTGACGACCAGGGGAACCCCAAGGGCACGCGTATTTTCGGGCCAGTCGCTCGTGAGCTGCGCGACAAGAACTTCTCCAAGATCGTTTCCCTGGCACCGGAGGTGTTGTAATGGCAAACGCAAAGGTTAAGAAAGGCGATGTGGTCCGCGTGATCGCAGGCGCCGACAAAGGCAAGACGGGCAAAGTGCTGAAGGTTGACCCGAAGCACGACCGCGTCACGGTCGAGGGCGTGGCAGTCCGCAAGAAGGCTGTCCGCAGGTCCCAGGCCAATCCCAATGGCGGCATCCAGGAGGTCGAGGCCCCCATTCACATCAGCAATGTGATGAATGAGGAGCGCTATCGCGCCAGGCAGGATGCGAAGAAGAAGGAGGCGTGAGCGGGACTATGAAGAGCGTACTTTACGAAACCTATAAGAAAGAGATCGTTCCGGCCCTGAAGGAAAAGCGCGGATACACCAATCCGATGCAGATTCCGAAGCTGGTCAAGATTGTCGTCAACACGGGTGTCAAGACTGACAAGGACCGTGAAGTGATGACAGCGGCGGTTGAGACGCTTGGAGCCATCACCGGCCAGAAGCCCGTGATCACCAAGTCCCGCATGAACATCTCCAACTTCAAGCTGCGCAAGGGAATGGCGGTTGGCGCCTGCGTGACACTCCGCAGGGATGTCATGTACAACTTCCTCTACAAGCTGATCAACATCGTTCTGCCCCGCGTGAGAGACTTCCGCGGTATCAGCCCCAAGTCGTTCGACGGCGTCGGCAACTACAATTTCGGCTTGTCAGAGCAGTCTGTCTTCACCGAAATCGATTTGGATAAGATTAAGCACACCATCGGTATGAACATCACCATCGTGACGACCGCCCGCACGGATGACGAAGCGAGGGATCTTCTCTCGATGATGGGGATGCCATTCGCCAACTAATAAGGGGTATAGACCGTGGCAAAGAAAAGTTTGATAGTCAAGTCCCAGCGCGAGCCGAAGTTCCCGACCAGAGGTTATTTCCGCTGCGAGAGGTGCGGCAGGGTGCGTGCGTACATCCGCAAGTTCCACCTGTGCCGTATTTGTTTCCGTGAGCTGGCCAGCAAGGGCCAGATCCCGGGTGTTATGAAGGCAAGCTGGTAATCATAAGGAGCAACGTAATTATGAGTCTCAGCGATCCTATCGCCGATATGTTGACCCGCATTCGCAATGCGCAACGCGGCAAGCTGGCTTCGACAGCCATGCCGTTTTCAAAAATCAAGCATGCCATCGCGGAAACGCTCCGCGACGCAGGCTACATCGAGAGCTGCTCTGTCGAAGACATAGGGCACAACAAGAAGGTTCTCAGCGTGGTGCTCAAGTATCGTGACAAGGCCAAGACCCCTGTCATCGAGGGCATTGAGAGAGTCAGCAAGCCGTCCTGCCGCATCTACGTCGGCAGCACCGAAATCCCCCACGTCCTGGGCGGTCTCGGCACGGCCATCCTTTCCACATCACAAGGCATCATGACAGACCGTACCGCGCGCAAGCAGAAGGTCGGCGGAGAGCTGCTCTGCTACGTCTGGTAGTCGTGCAAAAATACAGAAGGAAATCAGACTATGTCACGCATGGGCAATAAACCAATTGACATTCCCTCGGGCGTTAAGCTGGAGCAGAATGGTCAGGCAGTTGTTGTCAGCGGCCCCAAGGGCAAGCTGGACATCACGCTGCCGCAAGGAATCAGCTTGGAACAGCAGGATGCCAAGCTGCACATCAAACGCAGTAATGACTCCAAGCAGCAGAAGATGCTGCATGGCACGGCCAGAAGCCTCGTGAACGCGATGGTGGTTGGGGTCAGCACTGGCTTCAAAATCGATTTGGAACTCGCCGGCGTCGGCTACAGGGCTGCTGTGGCCGGTCAGAAACTGACATTCAACCTCGGATACTCCAACCCCGTTGAATACGTCGTCCCCGAGGGTGTGACAGCAACCATGTCCGACCCGACCCACCTTTCCCTGACGAGCATCGACAAGCACCTGGTTGGCCAGGTTGCCGCCAAGATCCGCAGCTTCCGCGTTCCCGACTCCTACCATGGCAAGGGCGTGAAGTATGCTGGCGAGCAGTTGACTCTGAAGGAAGGCAAGAAGGCATAAGGAGGCATAACAAAACAACTGCAACATTTGATTGCGTATTTGGGTGCTTTTCTACACAATTACGCGTTACATAGTTTACTATGCGCCTTGTAATTGCATAGCAAAATCATTCCAAATCCCCTAATCAAATATATTGCATTTGTTTTGTTTCGCCTCCTGGCGGTTGTTAGCATCTTGGTAGTAGTTGAAGCCGCCCGTCATCTCCTGGAGAGAGGTGCTGGCGGTTTCCGACAGGAGTAAATCAAGCATGAGCAAAATCACGAAGAAAGAGGCGCTGAAGATGCGCCACGCCCGTCTGCGGCGGAAACTTGCAGGCACGGCTGAACGCCCCCGCTTGAGCGTCTGCCGTACTGGTGCGCATATCTATGCTCAGGTCATCGACGATGATTTGGGCAACACGCTCGTCTCGGCCTCCACGGTTGAGAAGGAGATGCGTGAGCAGAAGCTTGCTGCGAACATGAAGAGCGCCGCCATCATCGGCAAGGCGATTGCCGAAAGGGCATTGGCGAAGAACATCAAGGCGGTCGTCTTTGACCGCGGCGGTTTCCCCTTCCATGGTTGTATCAAGGCCGTTGCCGACGCAGCTCGTGAAGCAGGATTGGAATTCTAGAAGGGCGTGAGGCGAGCCTGCCCAGGGAGGGCGGGCGTTAGTCGATCGCATTAAAAATGAGGCGGTTGAAGAACAAGAGTGGATGTCCACCATGGATTTTTCAGCCACCTCGCAACACAAGAAATCTTAGGAGATAGATTGTGGCAGAACCGAAAAATGGTAAAGTAGAGAGCGCGGAAGAGCTTTCAGCAAACGCCCCTCGGATTGACAAGCCAGAGGCCACTGATGAAGAACGCGTCGTCTGTGTGAACCGCAACAGCAAGGTTGTGAAAGGCGGACGCAATTTCAGCTTCAGTGCCCTGGTCGTTGTCGGAGACAAGAAAGGCAGAGTTGGCATTGGGTTTGGCAAGGCGAATGAAAACGCCGACGCGATCCGCAAGGGTGGCGAGCAAGCCCGCAAGCACATGATGACGGTTCCGATGAACGGTGACACCATCACGCACCGTGTCGAGGCCTCCTTCGGCGGCGCGAAGATCATGATTCGCCCTGCATCGCCTGGAACAGGCGTGATTGCAGGTGGCGGCATGCGCCATGTCCTGGAGCTGGCGGGCATCAAGGATGTCCTGGCCAAGTCCCTGGGTGCAAAGAATTCAGTGAATGTTGTGAAGGCAACCATCGAGGCTATCAAGAAACTCCGCACGAAGGCTGAGATTCTTGACAAGCGTGGAATCAGTGCCCTCTGAAACCTTTAATCCCGAGGAAACCGAGGTTGCGTCGGAAAGGCGGGTCTAGGTCGTCGCAATGGAACGTTTGGATTTGTATATCCAGCGTATCGAAAACGATGACAGGGGCTTCCGCCTGATGCAGGCGATGGTTTTCTCCAGAACGCTGAGGAAGCGACAGATGAAACTACACGAATTGAAAAATACGTTTCCGCGTCAGAATCGCAAGCGCGTTGGACGCGGTGATGGTTCAGGTCATGGGCGCACCGCCGGTCGCGGTGAGAAAGGTGCGGGAGCCAGAACAGGCC